>NZ_JAFAVV010000745.1 GCF_019242285.1 Bradyrhizobium sp. | reverse complement strand
CTATCTTTTGGAAAACCGAAAAAGTGGTGACCATGCTGGACGTTACGATGATTGAGCGGGGGTTGGAGAGGCCGGGCAAGACCAAGGGCGGTCTGGCCCGAGCGATGGGCGTGCGCCCCGGCGCCGTTTCCGAAATTCTCGGAGGGCAGAGGCTGATCAAGGCCTCCGAGATCGGCCCGATCATGGATTATCTGGAGCTGAACTTCGTCCCGATCATGGGCCGGGTCGGCGCCGGCGCCGTGATCGAGCCGGAATACGAGCAGGTTCCACCGGAGGGGTTGGGGGAAATCGAATTGCCCTTCCCGATTCCGGGGGAAACCATCGCCTTCGAGGTGTCGGGCGATTCGATGGAGCCGAAATATGAAAACGGCGACATCATCATCGTCTATCGCGAGCAGCGGCATCCGCTGTCGAGCTTCTTCGGCGAGGAGGCGGCGGTGCGCCTGAAGACCGGCGAGCGCTACCTGAAGACGATCGAGCGCGGCAAGTCGCCGAGCTCCGTCAACCTGACGAGCTTCAACGCCAAGGCGATCAACGGGGTGAAGCTGGACTGGATCGGCGAGATCGCCGTGACCCTGCCGAAGGCCCAGATCGAGCGGATGCGGGCCAAGGCCGCCGCCCGCACCCGCAAGGCAGGCAAGCGCGGCGACAAGTGAGACCGGGGTGATTCGCCGCGGCGGCGGCCCGATTCGGCCGCGCCGCGGCGGCTCCGGGCTGATTCTCGGCTTGACTTATTTCTGTATTTCAGAAATAATGGCGTCCCCACATGGAATCAGTCTCGTTATCCGAATGCAATACTTCGTCGTCATGATCGACTATGGCCGCCGCGGCCGCGAAGCGATCGTCGATCCCGAAATCACGCGGCGCGACGTCGTCTCCCGCGTAGCTTCCGGCGAATACGCCAATATCAGCTTCATCCACGCGGTCGCAGACCATGCGGTCGACGACGTGACCGAGGAGATCCTCGCGGAAGCGGGCCTTCACGAGGTCGATCCGGATGACGCCGACCTCGAGGCCGGCCGCTTCGATCACGCCCGCGATCTGCGCAAGCACGAGACGGCGTGAGGGCGATCGTTCTCCCGCCACACGACGACCTACGGCAGCAAACTCAGGGCGCCGATTTCCGAACGCCTGCGCCGGTCGATCGGCGCGGCGGGTCCCGCGCCGCACAACGCGCGCCCGGCTTGCATTGCCTCGCACAATGTTGTCACTGTGCCGGCAAGCCCGGGAACGTTCCGTACCACGGGCGTGTTTCAGGATTTCAATGGAGCAATCGGATGAACGCTCTGGAAATCGGCACGATCGGCAAGGTCACGAAACGGCTCGTCCCGTTTCTCATCGTCTGTTACTTCGTCGCCTATCTCGACCGGGTGAATGTGGGCTTTGCCGCACTCACGATGAACAAGGACCTCGGCCTCTCGCAGACGGCATTCGGCTTCGGCGCCGGCATTTTCTTCATCGCCTATTTCATCTTCGAGGTGCCTTCGAACCTGCTGCTCGAGCGTTTCGGGGCGCGGAAGTGGATCGCGCGCATCATGATAAGCTGGGGCATTCTCTCAGCGTTGATGGCGTTCATTCCGAACATCGCCAGCGCGACCGGCATGGGCAACGAATATGCCTTCTACCTGATCCGCGTGTTGCTCGGCGCCGCCGAGGCCGGCTTCTTCCCCGGCATCATCTTCTACCTGACGCTGTGGTTCCCGGCGGAATACCGCGCCCGCATCGTCGGCTATTTCATGGCGGCGATTCCGGCCTCGACCGTGATCGGCGCACCGATCTCCGGCCTGCTGCTCGACCGTTCGCACGGCATCCTGGGACTGGCCGGCTGGCAATGGCTCTTCATCATCGAAGCCGTTCCGGCCGTCATCCTGTCAGGGTTCGTGTTCTTCTATCTCACCGACCGTCCGACGGACGCGGTCTGGCTGCATCAGGACGAGCGCGATTGGCTCGCCGAGCGCTTGACGCTCGAGCGACGGCAGCGCGAGGCGGTCCGCGAGTTCACGGTCGGACAGGCGCTGGTCAATCCGCGTGTGATCGGCTTGAGCCTGGTCTATTTCGGCGCGGTCGCGACCAATTACGGCCTCGGCTTCTTCCTACCGCAGATCGTCAAGGCGTTCGGCCTCGACACCTTCATGACGACGGTCGTGTCCGCCACGCCCTATGCCGTCGGGCTGGTTGCCATGGTCTGGTGGGGACGGCGCTCCGATCAGAAGGCGGAGCGGCGCTATCACACGGCGATCCCGTTGTTCATCGCCGCCGCCGGCATCGCCGCGTCCACCGTGCTCGATGATCCGACGCTGAAGATGATCTCGTTCTGCGTGGCAGGCTTCGGCATCTTCAGCTGTCTGCCGGTGTTCTGGACACTGCCGACCGCCTTTCTGTCCGGTGCCGCGGCCGCGGCGGGCATCGCCGTGATCAACTCGATCGGCAACCTCGCCGGATTTGCCGGCCCGTTCGCGATGGGCTGGATCAAGGATCACACCGGCAGCTACACCGGCGGCCTGCTGCTGCTCGCCGGCCTCGGCATCATCGCCATGGGCATCGTGCTGACGCTCGGCCACGACCACGAGCTGGAACGGGTGCCGGCGCCGGTGTCGAAATAGCTGAAAGCGTCGCCCGCCGTGGCGGGCAACGCTTTCGCCTCAGACCAGGAGGACCGTGGAGCCGGTGGTCTTGCGCGCGGCGAGATCGGCGTGTGCCCTGGCCGCATCCTTCAGCGGATAGGTCTGGTGCACCTCGATCTTGACCGCGCCGGACTCCACGACCTCGAACAGCTCCTTCGCCATCGTCACCAGGCTCTCCCGCTTAGCGGCATAGGTGTTGAGCGTCGGACGGGTGACATAGAGCGATCCCTTCTGCGCCAGCAGACCGAGATTGAGCGGCTCCACGTTGCCGGAGGACTGGCCGAACAGCGCGGCAACACCAAGCGGCGCCAGACAGTCGAGCGACTTCAGGAAAGTGTCCTTGCCGACGGAATCATAGACCACGGGCACCTTCCTGCCGCCCGTGATCTCGTCAACGCGCTTCACGAAATCCTCGCGGCTGTAGACGATGGTGTGGGCGCAACCATGGGCCTGCGCCAGCTTCGCCTTCTCGTCGCTACCGACCGTGCCGATCACGGTCGCGCCGAGATGCCTGGCCCATTGCGAGAGGATGAGACCGACGCCGCCGGCGGCGGCGTGCAGCAGGATGGTGTCGCCGGACTTGACCCGGTAGGTCTGCCGGATCAGGTACTGTACGGTCAGACCCTTCAGCATCATGGCCGCGGCGGTCTTGTCGTCGATGCCGTCGGGCAATTTGAGCAGGCGGTCGGCCGGGATCAGCCGAGCCTCGGCATAGGCGCCGAGTGGCGCGCTGCCATAAGCGACGCGATCGCCCGGCTTCAGATCGGTGACGCCGGCGCCGACCTCCTCGACCACGCCGGCTCCCTCGCCGCCGAGCCCGCTCGGCAACGACACGGGATAGAGCCCCGAGCGGTTGTAGATGTCGACGAAGTTCAGCCCCACCGCGGTATGTCGGATGCGCACCTCGCCCGGCCCCGGCCTGCCGAGATTGACCTCCTCCCAGACCAGAACGTCCGGGCCACCAGGCTTGTGAAAGCGGATCGCATGCGTCATGGCGTTACTCCCTCGAATCTTCCTTGGTGACTAAATCGTCGGCCGCGCTAGGCGTCGATGGCATCCTTGATGCGCTTCCGCGTCAGCGGCAGATTTCGTAGCCGCTTGCCCGTGGCATTGGCAATGGCGTTCGCGATCGACGCGGCGGCCGGCCCCTGCCCGGTCTCGCCGCTGCCGAGGAACGGCTTTCCCGGCCGGTTGATGATATGGACCTCGATCGTATCCGGGACCGCGTCGAAACGCAGGATCGGGTAGGTCTGCCAATCGATGCTGGTGATCCTCACCTCGTCGAAGCTGACGCTCTCGTACAACGTCCAGCTCATCGACTGGATGATCGCGCCCTCGATCTGGTTGGTGAGCCCGTCCGGGTTCACCACCTGGCCGCTGTCCACCGCGGCCACCGCTCGGACCAGCCGTGGCCGCCCGGTCTCCCGGTTCACCTCGATCTCGCTGGCGATGGCGCAATAGGC
Organism: Bradyrhizobium sp.; assembly: GCF_019242285.1. Lineage (GTDB taxonomy): Bacteria > Pseudomonadota > Alphaproteobacteria > Rhizobiales > Xanthobacteraceae > Bradyrhizobium. The sequence continues at coordinate 24,085 of NZ_JAFAVV010000745.1, read as the reverse complement.
AGCCAGGTTCTTGTAGCGCGCAAAGGCAAAACCGTAGCCACGATCCTGCGACGCCTGCTGGCCCTTGTGCCAGCCAAAAGCCTGCGCGGCCTTCTCGATCACCTCACGTCCGCGCGGATCGTCCAGGTGCTTCAACCTGAACTCAACCGGGTCGGCTTTGGCGAGGTCCGCGAGCTCGTCCATGAAGCTCTCGATCGAGAAGACGTTGTGATAGGCGCCGAGCGAGCGCATCGCCGAAATGCGCAGCGGCATTTCCGGGATGAAATGATGCACCACGTGCGCATTGGGAAAAGTGTAGATCGGGATCGCATTGCGGTCGCCGCCGCCCTCGGGCAGCGGAAGCGGCTTCGGCGCCGGAACCGGGAACGGTTCCGCCATCTGCTGCGCCGCCAGCAACGAGCCGGCGCTGCCCGGCCGCATCGAATGGGTGTTGCTCCAGACCTCGAAATTCCAGTCGGCGATCCTGCCCTCACTGTCGAGCGACGCCTTGAGCTTGGTCGCCATGGCGGGCCCGAACGGCTCCCAGCCATGTTCCTGCTCGCGCATCCATTGCACCTTGACCGGCACGCCCGGCATCGCCTTCGCGAGCAGCGCGGCATCGCCGGCTGCATCATCGGCGCCGTTATGGCCGTAGCAGCCGGAGCCTTCGGTATGGATGCAGCGCACGTTGGCCGGCGGCATGCGAAGCATCTCGGCAATCGCCTGCCGGTCGGGATAGACGCCCTGCGTGTGCGTCCACACCGTCACGGTGCCATCGACGAACTGCGCGACCGCGCAGGACGGCCCGATCGAGCCATGCGACTGATAGGGCCGCGTATAGGTGGCCTCGATGGTCCGCCGGCCGGCCGCGGACGGATTGCCGCGTTCGAGGATGGTCATGTCCTGCGACTTCAATTGGGTCGTCAGCAGCGCCAACAGATCATCCTGTTTCGGCAGGCGCGCGCTTTCCTTCCATTTCGCGGCGGCCGCCAGCGCCCGCATCGCCTTGACTGCCTGGAACTCCTTGCGCGCCAGCACGGCCAGGAAATTGCCGTCCCTGACCACCTTGACGACACCGGGCATCTTCTCGACCGCCGAACTGTTGCAGTCGGTCAGCTCCGCGCCGTAGCTCGGCGGCCGCACCAGCCGCGCGTGCACCATGTCGGGCAGCCGCATGTCCTGGACATAGGCCACGCCGCCCGTCACCTTGGCCGGGATATCGACGCGCGGCACCGGCTGTCCCATGACCTTGAACGTCGCCGGATCCTTCAGCTTCGAGGTCGGCTGCGCCTGCACATGCAGCATGTCGGCCGCGACGAGATCGGCGTAAGCGAGGCGCCGTCCATCCTGAGCGATCACGGCGCCATTCTCGGTGCGCAGATTCTCCGCCGGGAGCTCGAGGCGTTTCGCTGCTTCAGCTACCAGAAGCGCGCGCGCCTGCGCGGCCGCGTGCTGGATCGCGGTGCCGCTGTCCTGCATCGAATGGCTGCCCGCGGTGTAGCCCTCGTTCGCGGTCAGCCTGGTGTCGGCGGTGACGACCTTCAGCGACGCAAAGGGCACGTCGAGCTCCTCGGCGGCGATCTGCTGAAACGCGGTCTTGAAGCCCTGACCGAGCTCGGCCTTGCCGGTGAACACCGTGATCGCGCCGTCGGCGTCGATCCTGAGCCAGGCATCGAGATAGGGCGATGTCTTGAGACTGCCGGGCGGGCTCGGCGCAGCCGCCGCCGGCGCGCCCTGCTCCTCCGCAAAGGCGCCGCGCAGCGAAAAGCTGACGATCAGCGCGCCACTGCCGGCGAGCATCTGGCGGCGATCGAGGATCACGGGTGCGTTCATTGGGCCCCCCTCTGGTCGGAGGGAGACAGTTCAGCCGTATCCATCAGCCGCGCGGCGCGATGCACCGCCCGCAGGATGCGCATGTGGGTGCCGCAACGGCACAGATGCGGCGCGAGCTCGGCGCGGATGTCATCGTCGCTCGCTTTGGGATTGCGCTGCAGAAGCGCCTGCGCCCGCATCATCATTCCGGCGATGCAATAGCCGCATTGTGCCGCCTGCTCCTCCATGAATGCGCGCTGGATCGGCGCCGGCTCCGAAACCGTGCCGAGTCCTTCGAGTGTCGTCACCCGCTTGCCTTCGAGCAGCACCAGCGGCGTGACGCAGGACAGCACGGCCTTGCCATCGACCATCACGGTGCAGGCGCCGCATTGGCCGAGGCCGCAACCATATTTGGCGGCGTTGAGCTTCAGGTCGTCGCGCAGCACATAGAGCAGCGGCGTATCCGGCTCCGCATCGACCTCGTATTCGTAACCATTGACCCGTAACGTCATCATGGCTGGTCTCGCTGTGATGGATCGGCGGGCGCATTGCGCGGCCCGGCCGCGGTTTGCAGGAATGCCGTCTGCGTGCGCCTTGCCTCTTCGACGATCTCCGAGACGCCGCTCCACGCAGGCTGCTTGCTGACGTGCGACCGCAGGTACTTCAACAACGAGGCGATCTGCCCATCGTCCATGCTTGCGGCAAAGCCCGGCATGATCGGGCTGCGCTCACCCTCGACCGGGCGCACCCCCGAGAGCACGATGTTGGCGAGATTGCGCGGGTCGGGCGCGCTGATCGCCGTGCTGAATGCGAGATTGATGCCGCCGTAAGGCGGCGCCCTGCCGCTTTCGTGGCAGGTGGCACAGGCAGCCGCATAGATCGCGGCCCCCTCCGAGACCGGCTCGGATGCAACCGTCGATTCCGATTTCGCCTGCGCGAGCACGGCTTCGCCCTGGCGTTGGCGGTCCGGGGTGGGCGCGCCGAATACGCCGGCCATATAGGTCGCGATGGCCCGGACATCGCCGGCCGGGATGGACGACAGGTTGCTCACCACCTCCGCCATCGGCCCGCGCGCCGTGCCGTGGTCCGGATGCCAGCCGCCGCACAGATAGGCATACAGCGCGTCCTCATTCCATGGCACCGGCGACGGCGATTGCGCGTTCAGCGCGTAGGCCTGCCAATTGTCGACGTCGCCGCCGGCGAAGGTCGCGGTGGCGCGCTCCGCGCCCAGCCCGTTACGCGGCGTGTGACAGGCGCCGCAATGCGCAAGGCCCTCGACCAGATAGGCCCCCCGATTCCATTCGGCGCTTTTGCCCGGGTCGGGCTGATAGGCGTCCCGCCGCAGAAACAGGAGCTTCCAGCCCGCGATCAGGATGCGCTGATTGTAGGGAAACGAGAGCCGGTTGTCGCGCAACGGCGCCTGAACCGGCTCACGGGTCATCAGGTAGGCATAGAGGGCGCGGTCATCCTCGTCGCTGACATGGGTGAAGTGATCGTAGGGAAAGGTCGGATAGAGGTGGCGGCCGCCGCGATCGACGCCCGAACGCATGGCGCGGCGAAAGGCTTCCTCCGACCAGCGGCCGATGCCGGTCTCCGGGTCGGGCGTGATGTTGGACGAAAAGATCGTGCCGAACGGCGTCGGCACCGGAAGCCCGCCGGCGAAATTTGGCCCGCGGCGCGTGGTGTGGCAGTCGCTGCAATTGCCGACCGCGGCGAGCTCGCGGCCACGCCTGACCAGATCGGCATCGAAGGTCCGTGCCGATGGCGGATCGATCGCGGCCATCGGCGGCCGCCACGTCAAAGCAAAAATCACCCCCGCGCCGCCCACGAGCAACGCGGCAAAGAGCCCTCCAATGATACGCGACTTCGTCATCCGTCGTTTACATGTAGCAGGTTTCGAAGCCCGATCCGCGGCGTGCGACCGGACCACCGTCTCACCTTCTGTTGATGCCCGACGGCCGCGCCGCACCGCACACGCTGACCGTGGAGGAACCCCCTCAAACCTCCGGCGTTCCGTCAAGGACACCACGAAGAGTGCTGCGATCATGGTCAGAGAAGGTCCTGCCCAGCCGGCTCCGCCTCCAAGACAGCCTGAGCCGTATCCGGCCGAGAAAGCACGCGGCGGCGCGATCATTCTCGACAGCTCGCTCAAGCGCGGGATTTTCATCGCAGGCCTCGTCGGCGCGGTCGTCCTCGTGGTGGTGCTGGGCCTGTTTTCGCTGAAGGGATGATTTCAATGCGCAACAAGAGGCGATCCACATTCAGCGCAGCCATCGCCGTCGAAATGGCCTGTCACGCGGTGATGGGAATTGCCTTGGGGCTCGGGCTGTCCTTTGCGCTGGCCCTGATCCACAGCTCCGCGATCGCGGTGCTGATCGCGCATAGCTCCGAACCCACGGCCACCATGCTGACCATCGTCGGCTGTTTCACCCTTGCCATCGCCGTCGGCGCGACACTGACCGGGTTTGTCTTCACTATGATGGAAGAGCGCTGAGCTGCACTTGGCCGCTGGCCTTGCGCGGAGACCCACCACGCGACGGGTCGATTCCGGCTCGCTCGATGTCCATTGGCATGCAGAATGTCGCAATAATACAACACATGCCGCCAATGTCGGCTCTGTTCCTCATTCGTTCGGCAGAGTTCATGATTGCCTTAGCATGTGCGGCATTAAGCTTCGTGCGGGGTTGAGACTGCCCGCTTCAGTGAAGGAGATGCGGAACATGCCAGCTTACGTACATCACCACGACATCGAAATGGCGCCGGTGCTCTGCCCGGGCTGCGTAGGCTTGCTGCCGATGTTCGTGCGGGAGGTCGAACCGCATTGGAGCCTGGCCAAGATCGACTTTATCTATGAATGCTCGGACTGCGGCGCCGAAGTCAGACACACGGTGAGAAAGTCGCAGTCGCGACATTGACATCTCATTTCATGGCCGAGACCTGCGAGATCGGCCCGATCAGATTGTCCTGGACTGCACCGCCCCTGATTTGCAGGGGGACCTCACGATAGAGGCCAGAGTTCTTCGAAGCGCATGCTACGTCATCGGCAATGACGGCTCGGCGCAGTCGAGATTGCATTCCCTGAAGTGGTACGCGATTTCGTCCAGTGCGCGCTGCTCCCACTGCTCGGCTTGCGCCAACCAGAAGGACCTGCGCTCGAAATCCAGCGCAGCACGCTCGCGACATATAAACTCCTGGCTGCGTATCTCCACGAGTTTATTCATGACCTCGACTCCTGAAGGCGTGAAGCCAACCGACGGCGCGAACCTATAGCAGACCCCAAGACGGGTTGTCCCAGCCCGTCGCGACCGGCGCGGAATATCTCTCGCGCCCGTGAACTCATCGGGAGCTGCAAACGCAGTTTCGCGTCACAATCATGGCGGTCCGCGGGCTTTTCGTTGAGCAGCCGGACCGGATATGAAAGCCATCTCGGGTTCCCGCGTGAACTGGTTCAACATTGTTGAAAAAAGATCCGACGCGACCCGTCGCCTTCCGCATTGCAGCACGTTGCCCCAGGCGGAATCTCCGCGGTCGCATGCATGCCCATCCCGTCTCGAATCAGCGTCGGCCATCGTCGCACATGTCGGTTTTGCGACGGCAGCCGGACAACGGCGCAGAACCAACGGAGCTTTGTCACATGTCTGTCGCGCGAACAGCGCAAGGAGGACGGACAAGTCAACGTGCAAGCCGCGAGAACGATGCTGATTCGCCCTTCTCATCCGCAAATCCATGGGAGTTGACCGCCGTGAGCGGATGGCTGGCATTGCTCTGCGCCGGCTTGCTGGAGATCGCCTGGGCGCTCGGACTGAAATATTCGGACGGCCTGACCAGACCCTGGCCGACCCTGGCGACGCTCGTCGCGATCGGCTTGAGCTTCGGCCTGATGGCGGTGGCGCTACGGTCGTTGCCGTTCGGCACGGCGTACGCGGTATGGACCGGAATCGGTGCCGTCGGCAGCATTCTCGTCGGCATGCTGGTCTATAGCGAGCCCACCGACCCTGTCCGAGTCGTGTGCCTCACCTTGATCGTGGCGGGCATGGTCGGGCTCAAGCTCAATTCGCCGGTCTAGGCTCTCCGGCGCCTTTGCGCGCGACGTCCTGGCCCGCAGGCTTCGCAGCGCCTCGATCGCACCGAACAGGACGAGCGCAATCGACAGCGGGACGAAGTGGTACAGGAAGCGAAACATCAGGAGCGCCGCCAGCAGCTGCTCCCGATCCTGGCTGCCGAGCCCGATCAGGATCGTTGCATCGAACACGCCGAGCCCGGCGGGCGCATGACTGGCAAATCCGAGCAGGGTCGCCGCGATGAACACCGCCATCAGCCGCAGTGGGCCGATCTCGACGCCGGACGGAATCAGCATGTACATCGCCAGCGCGGCCGCCGTCAGATCGAGCAGGCCGACCACGATCTGCACCAGCACCAACGGCCCCGACGGCAGACGGACCAGCCATCGGCTCTTTCCGATCGTTCGCGGCGACAGCCAACTCCACACCAGGAATGCGCCGACCGCACACAGCAGGGCAACCGCCAGTATGCGGTTCACCGACGGCGAGAGATGATCGATGACGCTGATGGCGGCCGGCTCGTAGAACAGGCTGAAGCCCAGCGCCGTCATGTTGCCGAGCCAGAAGGTGAGCCCGGTGAGGAAGCAGATGTTCGCCACCCCCATCGCGTTCAATCCGCTTTCGGAATAGATCCGGTAGCGAATGATCGGGGATATCAGCGCGACTGCGCCTATGCCGTGGGCAATGGGATAACTGGTGAAGCTTGCGAGTGCCGCAATGCGGTAGGGAACGTCCTTGCGTCCCATGGTGTGAAGCGCGAGCCAGTCATAGAGCGTGATGCTGGCGTAGGAGGCCGTCACCAGCACCATCGCCAGCGCGATGACGTTGAAGCTCGTGGCCTCGATGATCGCGAACACCTGCCCATAGTCGATGTTCCTGAGCGCATGCGTCAGTGCGAAGATTGCGCCTGCGGCGATCGCGACGCTGATGACGAGGCCGCCGGCGCCTTTCAGCCGGTTGATGCCACCGAGCTTCTGCAGAAAATCCGTGTTCAGGGCGAACATCCATCAAGGCAGCGGCCGGACGATGCCGGCCGATTCGAGCGAGCTGAGTAATTGATTGGCACGATGATGTGACAGTTGCGTAAACTTTGCCAGCGCTTTTGCAATAGAATGTGAACGCAAGCATCTGGGGATACATCGAAATCGAGCCCTAATCACGTCGCACCTCGTTCACTTAATCTCGTTAAGAGACGCGCGACAATCCATGGTATCGAGAGCGCCATGAACGCCGAGCTCGACTACGATCTCACGCCGGAGCAATGGGAAGCGCTGAAGGCGCTCCGCATTCCCGCGACAGAGCGCCGCATGTTGAACGCGACCGTGCTTGCCCCGCTCGTCGCGCTTGGTCTGGCGGAGATGCGCGACGGATCGCCCGTCATCACGCCGTGGGGCCGCAAGGTCCTGATCAGGGGCTCGTTGCGACTTCTGCTCGACGTGGCGGCTTAGCCGGATTGCAGGGCACGATTGCTCGCTACTCGCACCTGATGATCCCAATCAGTTGCCTTGCGTGATCTTCGGGATTGCCGACATTGACGATGGTGGCATCGGGCTCGGCCTGAGCCTCTCCAGCCAGGCGTTGCAGCCGATCTCCGATTTCTCCATCGCTGCTGCGGGCCCGTCTCCTCAGCCGCTCGGCAAGCACGTCCGGCGGCGCCGTGATCAGAACGACCACGACATTCGCATAGCGTCGGCGCATCTCGTCGACGACCCTCCGCGACACGTTGACGATGACGCTGCGCGCGGCCCGCAGATCATCATCCATCGCCCGCCGCAATCCGTACGCATGGCCGTGGGCCTCCCAATGCATGGCAAAGTCGCCGCACGCCAGGGCCTGCCGGAAGGCATCGGTCGAGAGCTGCTCATTGTCCTCGGCCGGACCCGCCGCCCGTGTCACGACGCGGCGGGGAAACACGATGTCGCGATTTTCCACACAGCCGGTCCGCGCCAGGCGAAGCAGCGCATCCTTGCCGGCACCGCTCGGACCGACCACCAGCACGAGCCGGCCCGGCCCGATCTTCGCCGGCGAGAGCGCGGATATGGCCGTCGTCTCCGTCACGCCACCCGGCGCCCCTCGCGCCAGACGCTGCGGACCACGGGCACCTCGCGGCCGACATGGACGCGGATGATGTCGGCGCGCTTGCCGACCACGATCTCCCCGCGATCGTTCAAGCCAACGGCTTCCGCCGCCGTCTTGGTGACGGTGCGGATCGCGGCGGCGAGATCGATCGCGGGAACATGCTGCGGTAGCTGGAGCGCGGCCATCAACAGGCTCGACGGCACGTAATCCGACGACAGGATGTCGAGCAGCCCCTCGCGCGCGAGGTCGACGGCCGCGATGTTGCCGGAGTGCGAGCCGCCACGCACTACGTTCGGCGCGCCCATCAGGATGTCGATCCCGGCCTCATGCAGCCCCCTTGCCGCCTCCATGGTGGTCGGAAATTCCGCGACTGAAACACGATGGGAGATTGCCTCCCCGACATTCTCTTCCGTCGTGTCGTCGTGGCTCGCCAACGGAATCTGATGCTGATGAGCCAATGCCACGATCTGCCGCAGATTATTCGCCGCGTAGACCTTCTGATAGGCGAAACGCTGCTCGAACAGGGCGTCGAGCTCCGCGTCCGTCATGCCGCCGCCCTTGCCGCGGTAGTAGTCGCGCAGCTTCACCTCGTCGCGAAACTGCCGCTGACCCGGCGTGTGGTCCATCAGCGACATCAGGCGCACGTCGGGACGGCCGACCAGCTCGCTCGCTTCCTCGACGACATCAGGCATCGGGACTTCGCAGCGCAGGTGCAGGAAGTGATCGACGCGCAGCATATGGTCCTCGCGCGCCGCCGCGATCGCGACCGCCAGCACGCTGGCGCGGCTCACGACCTCCTCGCCGCGATCATCGCGCCAGACCCGCAGCGAATCCAGCGCTGTGGTGATTCCGGAGGTCGCGAGCTGGCCGTCATAGGAAATCACGGCTGCGATGGGATTCCAGAGCACCTTCGGCCGCGGCACGTAGTGCATCTCGAGATGATCGGTATGCAGCTCGATCATGCCGGGCATGATGAGGTCGCCGGCGGCATCCTCGCTTCGTTCGGGCGCATCGCCCTCGCCGAACTCGGCGATGCGGCCGCCGGCAAAGGCGATCCAGCCGCGTTCGATCAGCCGGTCTGCCAGCGCGATCCGCGCGTTGCCAATGACAGTGTCAGATCCGGTCGAGCTCATGTCTCACTTCTCTTTCATGCCCCTTCATGCAGCCGCCGCAAAGGTGGTGACGTCGACGGTTCGATCGGCGATCAGATCGCGGATTCCCTCGTCGTGCACAATGGCGACGATGGCAATCCCGGCATGCTTCTTCTCCTGGATCAGGTCCACCACCGCCGACGCATTCTTGACGTCCAGTGAGGCCGTGGGCTCGTCGAGCAGCAGGACGGGATGATCGGAAATGAAGCCGCGCGCGATGTTGACGCGCTGCTGCTCGCCGCCGGAGAACGTCGAGGGCGGCAGCGCCCACAGCCGCTCGGGAATGTTGAGCCGGCGAAGCAGGCCTTGCGCCCGTTCGCGCGCCTCAACACGCGACGTTCCGGTCGCGATCAGAGGTTCGGCGACCACATCGATCGCCGGCACCCGCGGCACCGCGCGCAGAAACTGGCTGACATAGCCGATGGTGGCGCGGCGCACGCTGAGGATCTGCCTGGGCTCGGCCGAGGCGAGATCGAGCATCTCACCTTCATGCAGGATGCCGATGCGGCCGCTGTCGCAGCGATAGTTGCCGAAGATCATCTTCAGGATCGACGACTTCCCGGCGCCCGACGGCCCCGACAGCACGACGCACTCGCCGGCAGCGACGCGAAAGCTCACGCCGCGCACGACGGGCAGCCTCACCCCGCCCTGCAGATGCATGGTGAAGCTCTTCTCCGCATCCGATATTTCGATCATCGCAGTCATCGACGTTCACTCATGGTGCAAGAATCATGGCGGCAGGATCGAGGATACGAGAAGCTGGGTGTAAGGCTCGTGCGGATCGTCCAGCACCTGGTCGGTCAGGCCGGTCTCGATCACCTGCCCTCCCTTCATCACCATCACCCGGTGCGACAACAGCCGCGCGACCGCGAGGTCGTGCGTCACCACGACCGCCGCCAGTCCCAGCTCGCCGACGAGATTGCGCATCAGATCGAGCAGCCGCGCCTGCACCGACACGTCGAGGCCGCCGGTGGGCTCGTCCATGAACACCAGGCGCGGCTCGGTGACGAGGTTGCGCGCGATCTGCAGCCGCTGCCGCATGCCGCCCGAATAGGTGCGCGGCGCATCGTCAATGCGCGCAACATCGATCTCCACCCGCTCGAGCCAGGACGACGCCGTCTGCCGGATTCGGCCGTAGTGGTTCCAGCCGACGGCCATCAGCCGCTCGCCGACATTGGCGCCGGCGGAAACCGCCATGCGCAGCCCGAGCGCCGGATCCTGGTGCACATAGCCCCAATCGGTGCGGAAGAGAAAGCGCCGCCCCGCCTCGCCGAGCGAGGCGAGATCGCGCAGCACGCCGTCGCGCATGCGATAGGACACCCGTCCCGACGTCACCGCGAGCTGTGCCGACAGAAGCTGCAGCAGCGTCGACTTGCCAGAGCCGGACTCGCCGACCACCGCCAGCACCTCGCCAGGATAGAGCGAGAACGAGACGTCGCGGCAGGCCGTGACGCGCCCATAATTCTTGCACAGCGCCTCGGCGACCAGCAGCGGCTGGTCGTGCATCGGTGCATCCGGCGCCTCAACCATGGGCCTTCTCCCAGGGCGCGGCACTTTCCTTGCCGCGATGGCCGGCGGCCTGGCGTCCTTCGCAATAATCCGTGTCGGAACAGACGAACATACGGCTGCCCTTGTCGTCGGTGACGATCTCGTCCAGATAGGCGTCCTCGGCCCCGCACAGCGCACAGGGCGCGTCGAAGCGGTAGCGCTCGAACGGATGATCCTGGAAGTCGAGCGACACCACCGTCGTATAGGGCGGGATCGCATAGATGCGCTTCTCGCGCCCGGCCCCGAACAGTTGCAACGCCGGAGAATTGTCCATCTTCGGATTGTCGAATTTCGGCGTCGGCGACGGGTCCATGACATAGCGTGCATTGACCTTCACCGGATAGGCATAGGCTGTGGCGATGTGGCCGAAACGCGCGATGTCCTCGTAGAGCTTCACATGCATCAGCCCGTATTCGCTGAGCGCGTGCATGCGGCGCGTCTCGGTCTCGCGCGGCTCGAGAAAGCGCAGCGGCTCCGGAATCGGCACCTGATACACCAGCACCTGGCCGGCATGCAGCGGCGCTTCCGGAATCCGGTGCCGGGTCTGAATCACGGTGGCGTCTTCGGTATGCGTGGTGGTCGCGACACCGGCGGTCTTGGCGAAGAATTTGCGGATCGAGATCGCGTTGGTGGTGTCGTCGGAGCCCTGATCGATCACCTTCAGAACGTCGCTGGGTCCGAGCATCGCGGCCGTCACCTGCACGCCGCCGGTGCCCCAGCCATAGGGCATCGGCATCTCGCGACTCGCGAACGGCACCTGATAGCCGGGAATCGCGATCGCCTTCAGGATGGCGCGGCGGATCATCCGCTTGGTCTGCTCGTCGAGATAGGCGAAGTTGTAGGTCGGCGCGTTCATTCGGCGGCCTCCCGCATCGACGCCTTGCGCTGCGCCTCGGCGAATTCCCGGCGCAGCTTGCGCAACAGCCCGAGTTCGGACTGGAAGTCGACGTAGTGCGGGAGCTTCAGGTGCTCGACGAAGCCGGTCGCCTGCACATTGTCCGAATGCGACATCACGAACTCCTCATCCTGGGCCGGCGCGCCCACCTCCTCGCCCAGTTCGCGGGCGCGCAAGGCGCGATCGACCAGCGCCATCGACATCGCCTTGCGCTCGCTCTGGCCGAAGGCGAGGCCATAGCCACGGGTGAAGCATGGCGCTTCGGTCGCCGAACCCCCGAACTGGTTGACCATCTGGCATTCGGTCAGCGCGATTTCGCCGAGCGGCACGGCGAAGCCGACCTCTTCAGCCAGGAACTCAACCTCGACCTCGCCGAAGCGGATTTCGCCTGCGAACGGATGGTTGCGCCCGTAGCCGCGCTGCGTCGAATAACCCATTGCCAACAGAAACCCCTCGTCGGCGCGGGCCAGATTCTGCAGGCGCAAATCGCGGTCCGCCGGAAAGCTCAGAGGCTCCCGCGTCAGGTCGCCGACCGCCGAATCGGCGCTTGCTTGCGGCGAGGGTTCGATCAGGCCGTCCTTGCCCAGAATGTCGGTGACGCGCGGCATGGCGCAGACCACCGCCTCAGAAGTTGCGGGCGGCTCGGGGGCGTGGCCTTCGGCCAGTTGCGGGTCGAGCAATCGATGGGTGTAGTCGAAGGTCGGCCCGAGAATCTGGCCACCTGGAACATCCTTGAAGGTGGAGGATATGCGCCGGCGCACCTGCATCTGCCCGGTATCGACGGGTTCGGTCACCCCGAAGCGCGGCAAGGTGGCGCGGAAGGCGCGCACGAGAAAAATGGCCTCGATCAGGTCGCCGCGTGCCTGCTTGATCGCGAGCGCGGCCAGCTCGCGGTCATAAAGCGAGCCCTCGCTCATGACCCGATCGACGGCCAGGCCAAGCTGCTCCGAGATTTGCGCAAGCGATAGCTCCGGCACATCGCAGTCGCCACGGCGCTCATGCGCCAGCAGACGATGGGCATTCTCGATCGCGCGCTCGCCACCTTTTATCGCCACATACATGCATCATCCTCCCTGCACGACGGATCGCGTGGTCCGCGGGATCGCGACGATCCTGTCGTCGGCGACCAGGACGACATCGATGCCACGAGGAAACAACGCCACGTTGATGGCGAGCCGGTCGAACAGGTCGCGCGGCTCGACGGTGGCGCGCAGGATGGCAGCGCCGTCGATGCCGGGGCCGCGCAGCCGGAATTCACGCCCCTCCGTCAGGCTCGCGACCTGGAGGATCAGCGTCGTCGAGCGATCCGGATATTCGCTGCTGCCGAGCGAGAAATCCTCGAGGCTGCCAAGTCCATGCGCATCGCCCACCAGGGCGAAGCTGCAGATCGACGCATCCGCGACGATCGGCGCGCCGGTGTGAAACTTGAGCCATTTGCCGATGTCCTGCCTCTCGCGCAGGGCCTGATCGAGCCAGACCGGCGTATCGTGATCGAACAGCGTGAGCGCGATCGCCGCCGTGCCGCGCATCATCGCGGACGGCGTTCCGACCGCTGCCGTGACCTCGCGCACGCTGCCGGGCCGCGCCATGGCGTCCATCACGGAGCGAAAGGTGGACTGCGCCGACAACACCTTGTCGGCAAATCCGGGCGGCAGCTCGTCGATCGTCGTCATCTGTTCAGCCCTCGCCGCGCACCATGGTGTAGAAATCGACCCGCGTGGCCGCAGCTTCCGCGGCTCTCGCGTTTCGTCGAGCAATCAGTCTTTCGCGCAGCGGCGCAATCACATTCGCCTCGGCGCCGTCGGCATGCTCGTCCGATTGCAGCAAGGCATCGCACAACGCGATCAATTTCGCCTTCTCGCCGTCGCGGCCGAGCGCGTAGCCGAAGCCGACCTCGCCGCTTGCAAGCCGCACCGCGGCGCGGGACACGGTGGCCTCGCCGAGGTTGAACGCCGCCCCGTCGCCGCCGATGCGGCCACGCACCATCACGAGCCCGCTCTCCGGCTCCCGGAGGCTCTCATAGGCCGGCAGCGCAACGGCGCCGAGACGCGCTGCAATTTCTTTGCCTGACGCGCGCGCGAGCACGGCCATCGCCGCCCTGCGCCGCGCCTGCATCGCGCTCGTCTGGCTGTTGCCGTGCACGTCCATGGAGATCCGCTTGCCTGCCTGAATCAAGTTGTCTATAACGATAGACAACTTGACGACGAAGCGCCAGTGACTGTTTCATGACAATGGAGTGATTTTTCCGATGGCTTTCGAAGGCGCCTCGTCACCATGAGCACGCAGGATATGGCTTCCGGCGTCGCGCTGTGGCGGCAGGTCGCCGACGGCATCGAGCGCGCCATAGCCGATGGCACCTATCCGTCCGGCGAGCGGCTGCCCGGCGAGATCGAGATCGCGGAGACCTATCGCGTCAACCGGCATACGGTGCGGCGGGCGCTGGCGGTGCTGGCAGAGCGCGGCCTGGTGCGGGCCGAGCGCGGCAGCGGCACCTATGTCGAGGCGCAACGGCTCGCCTATCCCCTGCGCTCGCGAACCCGCTTCTCGGAGATCGTCGGCGCGGTCGGCCAGGAGCCGCGTGGGCAGCTCATCGAGGCCTCGGACGACGTTGCGACACGCGAATTGGCGAAGGAATTGGGCCTGAAGGCCGGCGCTCCACTGATCCGGATCGAGGCGTTGCGGCTGGCCGACCGCACGCCGATCTGTGTCAGCACGAGCTGGCTCTCCGCGGAGCGCTTCCCTCGCGCCGGCGAGATCTTCGCGAGCGTGCGCTCGATGACCAAGCTGCTGGCGCATTACGGCATCCGCGACTATCGCCGCGCCTCCACGCGCATCACGGCGGCGATCGCCGATGCGACCGATGCCGCCCGGCTCGGGCTCGCGCTCGGGCGGCCCGTCCTCGTCGTCGACGCCACCGACGTCGACACCGGCGGCACGCCGCTCGTCACCAAGCGCGCCCGCTTCGCGGCCGAGCGGGTGGAGTTCGTGGTGGAGAACGGCTAGGCGACCGCCCGCCGTCCGATGATGGCGAAGCGCAGTCTGCCCGATATCCAGTCGATCGCGGCGACCGCCACGAGAATCATCAGGATCAGGAACGAGACTTTCTGCCACTCCAGCACGCGAATCTGTTCCGCGAGCTGCAGGCCGATGCCGCCGGCGCCGACGATGCCGATGATGGTCGCCGAGCGCGTATTCGACTCGATGAAGTAGAGCACCTGGCCGGCGATGACGGGCAGCACCTGCGGCATCAGGCCGAAACGGATTTCGTGCAAGGCACTTCCACCGGAAGCCCGGATGCCCTCGACCTGCTTCCTGTCGGCGGCCTCGATCGCTTCCGAAAACAACTTGCCGAACGCACCGAAATCCGAGACCGCAATCGCCAGCACGCCTGCGAACGGGCCGAGGCCGACGACGTTGATCCAGACCAGCGCCCAGATCAGCGTGTCGACGCCGCGGATCGAATCCAGGAAGCGGCGCACCGGGAAACGGATGACATTCGGCACGATATTGTGCGCCGCGAACAGGCTGATCGGCAGCGCCATCAGCGCGGCCAGCGTAGTGCCGAGCAGCGCGATCGACAGCGTCTCGCCAAGCGCCTTCAGATATAGCGGCAGCGAGGCGCCCGGGTCGGGCGGCAACATCAGCAGCGTGATCCAGCCGAGCTGGTGCAGGCCGTTGAACAGGCGCGTCGGCGAGAAGTCGAGATCGACCAGGCCAAAGACGAAGATGGCGAAGGCCAGGATCGCCACCAGCGGCGTCGCGAGCCGTGCCGAGGCCGGTCGATCGAACACCTGGGGATAGCGGGCGCGGAGCTGCGCCGGATCGGGCGCGGGGACATGGCTCATGTCTCCGCTTCCTGGCCGAACAGGCGGCCGCGCAGCCAGCCGGTGGCGATATCGATCACGAAGACGGTCAGGACGATGGTGATCAGGATCGCGCTGACGTCGGAGTAGTAGAATTTCCGGATCGCCACGACGAGCTCCTGGCCGATGCCGCCGGCGCCGACGAAACCCATCACCGAGGCCTCGCGCACATTGATCTCGAAGCGCAACAACGCATAGCTGGCGTAACCCGCGATCGCCTGCGGCAGCACGGCGAAGCGCATGCAGGACACCCAGCTCGCGCCGGTCGAGCGCACCCCTTCGACCGGCTTCATGTCGGCATTCTCGACGATCTCCGAGAACAGCTTTCCGAGCGCGCCGGTGGAATGAATGGCGATGGCCAGCACGCCCGCCATCGGCCCGAGCCCGAAGGCGATGACGAAGATCAGCGCGAACACGATGCCTGGAACGGTGCGGGCGAATTCCAGCAACCGGCGCACCACGAAGCGCAGCCACGGCGCCGGCGAGGTGTTCTCAGCCGCGAAGAAATTCAGCAGGAAGGCGAGCACGGCGCCGGTCAGCGTGCCGACATAGCTGATCAGCAGCGTCTCGCCGAGCAGCTTCAGCCATTTCCGCCAGCCCCAGAACCATTCGCCGAAGTTGGTCCAGACGCGGGCGCCGTCGTCCAGCTTCATGATGCGATCGAAATAGCTGAAGAAGTTGCCGAGATAGGTGAAGAAGGTCTTCAGATTCACCTCCGCACCGATGGCGGCGAGCGCGAGCGCGGCTACGAGCGCCACGGTCCCAAGGGCAATGCGCAACCGCTTGCGCGCCACCGCCTTGCGATAGGCTTCGTTCAGTGCCGCGAGTTGCGGGCTCGGCAGGATGGCGACGGCGGATGTCATCGCGGGCTCGCGTTCATATCGACGACGGATCAGGCCGGGATCGCCCGGCCTGTCCGGCGTTCGAAGGTCGCTCAGGAGCCTTTCTTGCGAAGGCTGTCGACGAACTTGATCAGCTCGATCGTCTTGTCATAGTCGGGGTTGGTGATCGTCTCCCACGGCCTGTTCTTGCCGTCGGACAGCTTCTTGAAGGCCTCGGGGTCCTTCTGCGCGGCGTCGAGAAACGCCTGCTTGATCGCGGCCTTCATGTCATCGGGCAGATCGCTGAGATAGGCATAGGGCGAGTTGATGATCAGGTCCGACTTCACGATGATGCGGAAGTCCTCCTTCTTCATCGGCGTGCCGTCGGCGTTCTTCACCATGTTCTTGTTGAGCATGCGCGTCAGGTTGGAATCGTCGTCGGCGTTCCACCAGTTGGCGGCGACGTCGACGGTTCCCTGCGCCAGCGCCAGCACGGCATTCTCGTGGCTGCCGGTAAACACCACCTGCGAGAAGAACTTTTCGGGATCGACGCCCATCTGGTTCATCTTGAAGCGGGGCATGTTGTTGCCGGAGGTCGAGTTCGGATCGACCAGGCCGAGATTCTTGCCCTTCAGGTCATCGAGCTCCTGATAGGGACTCCTGGCGAGCACGTAGAACACCGAATAGTAGCCCTTGGACCCATCCGAGTTGACGTCGATCACGAAGGCGTCGGTCTTGACGCCGGTGAGAAGGGCGCGAGAGAACGACGCCGGGCCGTAATAGCCGACATGGATGTTGCCGGCGCGCTGGCCCTCGATGACCGCGGCGTAATCGTTGGCGACGCGCAGGTTCACCTTGATGCCGAGCTCCTTCGAGAGATAGTTGACGAAGGGCGTATATCGCTCGGTCACGCCGGAGGCGTTCTCGGCCGGAACGACGGCGAAGGTGATCTCGGGATATTTCGCCTTCCAGTCCTCGGCGAAGGCGGAGGTGGCAAATGCCAGCGAGGCGAGCCCGGCAATCAGGATTCTGCGATTGATCATGGATGGCACCCTTCGGGGTTGGTTGCAGACGGTAGCGTCCTCGCCGGACTGACCACGAACCCGCGAGGAAAAAATCAGGCGATTGCAGCGGCCGAAACGGTTTCACCGACCGGCGCTTCCGCGGCCGGCATCGTTCCCATCACCTCATTGGCCTCGAGATCGTAGAGCTCGCGCGCGATGTGCTCGGTCAGTGCCGACGGCACGCCGTCGAACGCGACCCGGCCCGCAGCCATGCCGATCAGCCGGTCGCAATAGCTGCGCGCCAGATCGAGCGAATGCAGATTGCAGAGCACGGTGATGCCGAAGTGCTTGTTGATCCGCAGAAGCGCATCCATCACGATCTTGGTGTTGCGCGGATCGAGCGAGGCGATCGGCTCGTCGGCGAGGATGATGCCGGGCTCCTGCACCATCGCACGCGCGATCGCGACGCGCTGCTGCTGTCCGCCGGAGAGCTGGTCGGTACGCTGGGCCGCGTACTGTGCCATGTCGAACTGTTCGAGCGCCGACATCGCGACGGCAACGTCCTGCTCGGGCCAGAGCTGCAGCAGCGAGCGCCAGGACGGCATCTCCGACAGCCGTCCCATCAAGACGTTGGTCAGGACGTCGAGCCGGCCGATCAGGTTGAACTGCTGGAAGATCATCGCGGAGCGGGCGCGCCATTTGCGCAGGTCGCGGCCCTTCAGCGCGCCGACGTCGATGCCGTCGAAAACGATGCGCCCCGCCGTGATCGGCGCGAGGCGGTTGATCGTTCGAAGCAGCGTCGACTTGCCTGCGCCGGACCGTCCGATCACGCCCACGAAGGCCCCGGGCTCGATGGCGAAGGAGACGTCATCGACCGCGGCCTTTGTGCCGAACCGGCACGCCAAACCTTCCACACGCAGCATGCACTGCTCCGAAAGCCCTGCCTCGTTCATGGCTAGCGCCTCGATTCAACAGTCGTGTGACAGGTGCGCTGCGGTGCGACAAACCTGCACAGCCTTGACGTTCTCTTGGCGCCGCGCGGTACTCCAGCGCTGCACAGTCTTGCGTCATGCGTTGCGTCATGCGGTTGTCATCAATCGCGTCGATGACGAAACCCTTGGCTGAAGGGTCTCGGAAGGTGCCATGACCGGCAAAGCTCTCTCGATCGAACCTCTGGTCGATCCGACCGCGAAACTGCATGACGTCACGCTCGGCGCCTATTGCGAGGTCGGCGCGCGCACCATGCTGCTCGAAGTCGCGATGGGCGACTACTCCTATGTCGTCAATGATGCGCAGATCACCTACACCACGGTCGGGAAGTTCTGCTCCATCGCGGCGATGACGCGGATCAATCCGGGCAACCACCCGATGCACCGCGCGACGCAATCGCACTTCACCTACCGCTCCAGCGCCTATTTCGAGGGCGAAAGAGACGATGTGGCGTTTTTCGAGTGGCGCAGGAGCCATCACGTCCATGTCGGCCACGACGTCTGGATCGGCCATGGCGCGATCGTGCTGCCGGGACGCGGCATCGGAACCGGCGCGGTGATCGCGGCCGGCGCGGTCGTCACCAAGGACGTGCCGGCCTACACCGTCGTCGGCGGCAATCCGGCGAAGCCGATCAGGCGGCGGTTTCCCGATACAGTCGCCGATCGGCTCCAGCAACTCGCATGGTGGGATTGGGATCACGAAACCCTCCGCGTCGCGCTGCCGGATTTCAGGGCGCTTGAAATCGAAGCGTTCCTGGAAAAGTATGAAGCTACCGCGCGGGTACCCTTCGCGGGCGCGCGAGAAAGTGCTGCATCTTGACTGACATCTTGATTGAAGACGGCCGAACCCTGCTCGGGGAAGACACCGGCCAGAGTTCCGTTTCGATCTCCCAAGGCTGCATCAGCGCCGTCGGCGCCTCGCAAGGGCGCAGCGCGTTCAGCCTCGACGCCGGCGGCCTTCTGGTGCTGCCGGGCATCGTCGACCTGCATGGCGACGCCTTCGAGCGGCAGATGATGCCCCGCCCCCACGTCGACTTTCCGATCGACATCGCGCTGATCGACAGCGACCGGCAGGCGATCGCCAACGGCATCACCACGGTGTTTCACGCCACCACATGGTCCTGGGAACCAGGCCTTCGTTGCGGCGACAATGCGCAGAAGCTGCTGGAGGCGATCGAGGCCTTGCGGCCGAAGCTCGCCGCGGACACGCGCTTCCATCTCCGCCACGAGACCTACAATCTCGACGCGGAGGAACAGATCGGCGAGTGGCTCGCCGATGGACGCATCGACCTGTTCGCGTTCAATGACCATACCGAAAATACGGTCACCCTGCTCAACAAGCCGAACAAGCGCGGCAGCATGGTCGAGCGCACCGGACTTTCGGACGAGGCATTCGATCGGCTGCTGGAGAGCATACTCTCGCGTGCCGACGCCGTGCCCGCGTCGATCGCGCGGCTCGCCGCCATCGCCCGCGGCGCCGGCGTGCGGATGCTGTCGCATGACGACAACAGCCCGGAGATGCGAAAAACCTTTCGCGAACTCGGCGTGACGATTGCCGAGTTTCCGGTCAACGAGGCGACGGCCCGCGAGGCGGCGGCCGGCGGCGATGCGATCGTGTGCGGCGCCCCCAACGTCGTGCGCGGCGGCAGCCATATCGGCTGGACCAGGGCCTCCGACATGATCGCGAACGGCCTGTGCTCGGTGCTGGCGTCCGACTATTACTATCCGGCGCCGCTGCTCGCCGCGTTCCGCCTCGCCGCCGACGGCGTGCTGCCGCTCGCCAGAGCGTGGGACCTGATCTCGGCAGCGCCCGCACAGGCGACCGGCCTGGCCGATCGCGGCCGGCTCGCCGAGGGCCAGCGCGCCGACATTCTCCTCGTCGATGACAGGGAGCCGCTGCGGCCCCGCATCGTCGCCGTGATTGTCGCCGGCCGCCTGGTTCACCTGACCGAGGCCGAACGATTGACGACGTCGCATGCGCCGCAGCATCAAGCGCTTTCGGCGGAGTGACGCGGACATATCCCTCCGATGGCTCAATTTCCCCGTTACGCGATCTACTACGCCGCCGATCGAGGCTCCGCGCTCGACCGTTTCGGCGGAGAGCATCTCGGCTATGACGCCTGGACCGGCGAGGACCTGCCCTTTCCTGCCGCCGTCGAACAGGCGTGGCCTGATTGGCGCGAGCTGACGCGGGATCCCCGCAAATACGGCTTTCACGCCACGCTGAAGGCGCCGATGGCGCTTGCCGACGGCAAGGCCGAGCCCGATCTGATGGCCGCCTGCGCCCGCTTCGCCGCGACGCCGCGGCCCATTCCCTTGATCATACCCGTCGTCCGGTCGATCAGCGGCTTCACGGCCGTGGTGGCGGCGGCGCGATCCGCCGAACTCGACCGGCTTGCCGCCGACTGCGTCCGCGACTTCGACCCGTTTCGCGCGCCGCTCACCGCGGAGGACCGCGCGCGGCGAAAGCCGGAGAAGCTGACGCCGCGGCAATGCGACCATCTCGACCGCTGGGGCTACCCTTACGTCATGGAGGAATTCCGCTTCCACATGACGCTGACCGGCCGCCTCGATGCGGAGCAACGCGAAGCGGTGCGCGTGATGCTCGCGGACCGCTTCACGGCGATCGGCCTCTCCCAGCTTGCGATCGACCGCCTCGCCCTGTTTCGCCAGGACGATGCGGCCGCGCGTTTTGAGATCATCGCTCACTGTCCGCTCGCCCCTCAGGACGGCGCCGCCTCCTGATCGCCCGCCTTCACCGGCGCCGTCTCGCGGTACAGGCTCATCGCGATGAGGCCGACCGTGCCGGCGAACAGCAGATACCATGCCGGCGCCAGCGGATTTCCGGAGACGTGGATCAGCCACGCCACGACCAGTTGCGCGGTGCCACCGAATGTCGCGATCGTCACCGCATAGATGATCGAGATCACGCCGCCGCGGATCTCCCGCGGCAGGCCCTCGGTGAAGGCGGCGAAGAAGGCGCTGAACGGCAGTATCCCGATCAGCGACAGCAGGCCGAAGCCGCCCAGCAGCGAGAGCGCGCCGGGCGAATTGATGATCCACAGGAAGGTCGGATAGACCATCACCAGCGCAACCAGTTGCGGAACGATCATCACCGGCTTGCGTCCGACCCGGTCGGCCAGCCAGCCGCCGAACAGCGCGCCTGCGATCCCGACGCCGTTGCTGACCAGCGTGGTGGCAAAGGCCAGCGGCGGCGCCACCTGCAGCGTGTTGCGCGCATAGGTCGTCATGAATTGCGTGACATAGGTGACGATGGTGCCGCTCGCGAGAATCATCACCGACAGCAGGATGATGCGCGCGTGCCGGCGCGCCAGCCCAAGGTGCCCGGTGCGTTCGGCCGCCACGGCGGTCCCCTCCCCCGGCCGCAGGAGCGTCTCGGGCAAGGTGCGGCGCATCCAGAGGCCGAACGGCAGGCAGGCAGCTCCGATCAGGAAGGCGATGCGCCAGCCATAGGCGTCGAGCGCTTCGGGCGCGATCGTGTTGCTCAGGATGAAGCCGACCAGCGCGCCCGCCGTTGCCGCGATCTGCTGGCTCGCCGGCTGCCAGGATACGACCAGCGCCCGGTTCTTCGGCGAGGCGATCTCCATCAGGTAGGCGGTGGTCGGCCCGACCTCGCCGCCCAGGGCAAAACCCTGCGCCAGGCGGGCGACGATCACGATGATCGGCGCGGCAATGCCGATCATGGCATAGGACGGCGTCAGCGCCAGCGTCAGGATCGCCAGGCCCATCACGGCGAAGCTCAGCAGCATGGCCGGCCTCCGCCCGACGCGGTCGGAGTAGACGCCGAGAACGACACCGCCGATCGGCCGGGTGACGAAACCCGCTCCGAAGGTCGCCAGCGACAGCATCAGGCTGCCGTATTCGCTCTGCGTCGGAAAGAACGCGTGCCCGATCTGGATCGCGAAGAAGCTGTAGGTGATGAAGTCGTAGAATTCGAGCATGTTGCCGACGGTTGCGGCGAACGCCGCGCGCGCGATCGGGATATCGTCTGAGACGTCAGAACTCTGTGCCAAGGGGTGCTTCCTGAGTGCCCGGCCTGCCGGGACAACGGACCAGCGGTGTCTGAGTGCGGATGCGGTTTGCCGGCTTTTCCTACATGGTCGTCGTCGCCATCGTGATTGCACCCTGAGGGCAGGGTCCGGCGGAAACCTTCGGTTCCCATGGCACGGACGGCAAGCGCAGTAATACCGCCTCGCCGAAATCTCAATAGCCTTTCCGCGACCAGGTCCGCCGCTGAGACGAGAATTGGCATGCTTGTTGCTCGATTGCTCATATCAGATCGGGGAGAGCCACCATGACCACCATCACCACGGCACCGGCGACCGCAGCGAGAAAGCCGCTCTACACCTCGCTGTTCGTCCAGGTCCTGGCAGGCTTGCTGCTCGGCATCGCGCTCGGCGTGGCGACGCCCGATTTCGCGGCCAGCCTGAAGATCCTGAGCGACGCCTTCCTGAAGCTGATCTCGATGATCGTCGCCCCAATCGTGTTCTGCGTGGTGGTGCACGGCATCGCGGGCGCCGGCGACCTGAAGAAGGTCGGCCGCGTCGGCGTCAAGGCGCTGGTCTATTTCGAGGTAATGACCACGGTCGCCCTCGTCGTCGGCCTCCTGCTCGCCTTCCTGGCCGGCCCCGGTCACGGCATGAACATCGACGTGTCGACGCTGGACGCCAAGGCGCTTGCCACCTACTCCGGCAACGCGCAGAAGCTGAAGGGCGAGGGCATCGGCAGCTTCCTTCTCAACATCGTTCCGACCACCTCGTTCGACGCGCTGGCGCGCAATGACGTGCTCCAGGTGCTGTTCTTCGCCATCCTGTTCGGCGTCAGCCTGGCGCTGGTCGGCGGCGAGAAGGGCGAGCGCATCTCGACGTTCATCGAGGCGGTATCGACGGTGCTGTTCCGGATGATGGGGCTGATCGTCCGCCTCGCGCCGCTCGGCGTGCTCGGTGCCGTCGCCTACACCGTCGGCAAATACGGGGTCGGCTCGCTGAAGCAGCTGGTCTCGCTGGTGGTGCTGTTCTACGTCTCCGTCGCCATCTTCGTGCTCGGCGTGCTCGGGGCCGTCATGGCGCTTGCCGGGATCAACATCCTGAAATTCCTGTCCTACCTCCGCGAGGAATTGACGATCGTGCTGGCCACCGCGTCCTCGGATGCGGTGCTGCCGCAGATCATGCGCAAGCTCGTACGGCTCGGCGTCAAGGATTCCGTGGTCGGTCTCGTGATTCCGACCGGCTATTCCTTCAATCTCGACGCGTTCTCGATCTATCTCACGCTCGCGGTGGTGTTCATCGCCCAGGCGACCAACACGCCGCTGTCGATCGGCGACCTCCTGCTGGTGCTCGGTGTCTCCCTGATCACCTCCAAGGGTGCGCACGGCGTTCCGGGCTCCGCGATCGTCATCCTGGCGGCAACGCTGAACGCGGTGCCGAGCATTCCGGCAATCGGTCTCGTGCTGGTGCTGTCGGTCGACTGGTTCATCGGCATGGCGCGCGCACTCGGCAACCTGATCGGCAACTGCGTTGCGACCGTAGTGATCGCAGCCTGGGAAGGTGATCTCGACCACCGGACCGCGGCCCGGGTGCTCGACGGCAAAGAGGTGGTCGACGTCACCGCCGGGTAGAGGTGGTGTTGCAACTGGGTTGCTACGGTGGTCGTTGCACCGTGGGAGGGCGATATCGACCGGGTGCAGGCGAAGCGCGTGCGTAACGGCAAAGTGGAGGTTTCGACCGATGATCCTCGCGTCACCGGCGGAGGCGATCCAGCCCGTGACCGCTTAGTGAGTGACGATCACTTCGGCAATGCCATTGGTGAACGATCGAGAAAAGGGGCTCCGCCCGGCGCACCTACCTCGGCCAGCGTCGCCCT
>NZ_JAFAVV010000869.1 GCF_019242285.1 Bradyrhizobium sp. | reverse complement strand
GCTGGGTCACGCGCGCGAGATAGTCACGCCGGGTCGCCTGATGCAGCAGGCTGATGAACTCACGATATGCCATGTATTACTCCCGTCAGAGGTTGATCTCGGCCAGCTTCGCCTCGGCCTTGGCGAGCTGCGCCGCGCAGCGCTCGGGTCGGATGCCGGCATCGGCGAAGGCGCGGCGCGCGGCGCCAAGTGCGAGATACTCGTTGAGCAGGATGCAGGTCCACTTGATCCGGTAGGCGTCGAGCAGCAGGGCGCATCGCGTGGCGGCGGCCTGGTCGAGACCGAGGCCGTCCGTGATGCGTTCGATGAAATGCGCGTGGTGGATGAGCGGCACCGGGACTTCAGGCTGGCAGAAGAAGTCGGAGACGAGCTTGGCCGGATCGTCGGAGCCGGCATATTCGAAATCGAGAAACGTGAGGCGGCCGTCGTCATCGACAAGCGCGTTGTGGAAGCCGAAATCCGACGGCGACAGGCACTCCTGGTTGGACGCGAGCGGGCGGTCTATCGCGAGGCCCGCCGCCTTCGCGTTGTCCACGAACCGCGATTTCACCGCCTCCCAGGCCGGCACCAGCCTGGTCGAAACGAAGGACCGCGCTTCACTGGCATGGGGCGCGTCGGGGTCGAGCGCGGTGACGCGCATCACGCGCCTCTCGACCGTTGCGAGGTGCTCCGCCAAGGTGAAGCAGGCTTCCGACGCCGGGGCGAGCAGCGGACGGGGCGGGGCGTTCAGGGCGACGATGAAATCGATCGCGGTGTCGATATGGACAGGCTCGAGCATGGCCGGGCGAAACTTCCGGCCGGGCGCCAGTTCGTAGAGCGCTGCATGCGCGGCCGGATCGCAGGCGAGCGGCTCGGGCACGGCGCGGATGCCGCGCGACCAGGTGTGCCTCAGGAAGCTCCATTCCGCGCCGAGCCGGTCGCGGCCGTCGCGTGGGTCGCTGAAATAGCGTTTCAGCACCAGCGGCGCTCCGGCCAGCATGTCGACGCGATAGACCTGGTTGTTGCGGCCGCCCGAGAGCGGCGACAGCGCGCGCGCATGACCTCGGCCCGCGCGCTTCGCCAGGCGGTTGGCGAGCGCGATCGCACTCTGCTCACCGATCGCTTCAACCGGCTTCATGGGTCACCTCCTCCGTGATGGCGGCCCATGACGGGCGTCGCTCGATCCCGGCACCGGTGCTGCCCGCGAACTTCCCTGAGGGATCGAACAGGATCCTTCGCATCTTTGCCGGAAAGGCCGCCATCGCCAGGATTTCCGGCAGGTCGTCGATGAACAGGTCGCAGCGAAGGCCGGCGGCGCGCGCGACCTTCTCCTCTTTCGTTGGCTCGAAGAACACACGCTCCGGGTCGATCTGCGACGGGCCAGTGCCAACCAGGCCGCGGTCGCGCAGGAAGCTGCGCGCGGCGGCGTGCAGGTCATGCGCGGGACCCAGGATCGGGCGGCGCGTGCGGTGGCTGATGACGAACAGCGCGTGGCCGGCGCGCTGCGCCGCGCCGATGAACTCGGCAAAGCCCGGGAATGGTGAAACCCAATCCATCCGTACGCCGTAGACATGACCCTGCAACTCGGTGAAGGCGTCCTTGCATCCGCATTTGTTCAGGTGATCGCGCACGCTGGTCTTGTCGCGGGCGAGATCGGGCGGGATCAGGCCGCGCGCCAGCGCTGCGGCATGGAACACACCGTCGTAGCAGGCGATGGTGTTGTCGAAGTCGATCCCGATCCGCATGCTGGTCCTCAGCGTAGCGACATGTCGATCAGGGGACGGCCGACCTTGCCGGCGGCAAGATCGTTCAGCGCCCGATCGGTATCGGCGAGCGAATAGGGTTTTGACAGAAGCTCGCGTACCGGGAAGCGGCCGGAGGTGAGCAGGCGGCCATAGCGGCTGTAGTCGCGGTCGGGGACGCTGTCGCCGCCCCAGGTGCCGAGCAGGCTCTTGCCCTGGTTCAAGAGACCCGGGTTCAGCGTGAGCACGGCGCCCTGCCGGGCGTTGCCGATCACCACGGCGCGGCCGCCTTGTGGGCGCACCGCCTGGATCGCCTGCTCCATCACCTCGGGCATGCCGGAGGCCTCCACCGCGAGGTCGACGCCTTGCGGCACGATCTTCCGGATCGCGGCGAGGACATCGGTGGCCTTGGGATCGACGACATCGGTCGCGCCGAAGAGGCCGGCCAGGGCACGGCGTGTCGGATTGGGATCGATGCCGATCACCGGCATGGCGCCTGCGAGATGAGCCGCCATCAGCGCGTTGAGGCCGATGCCGCCGGTGCCGAACACGGCGACACTGTCGCCCGGCTGCACCTCGAGCACGTTGTAGACTGCACCCATGCCGGTCGGCGCCGCGCAGCCGAGCAGCACGGCCGTGTCCATCGCGAGATCAGGCGGCAGCAAGGTGAGGCGGTTCTCGCTCACCACCGCATGGCGCTGGAAGGTGGTGACGCCGCCGGCATTGACCTTGCGGCCCTCCCAGTCATAGACGGCGCCCCCGGCCTCGATGCCCTGCCCCTTGATCCAGGACAGCACGACGTTGTCGCCCGCCTTGACCTTGGTCACCGCGCTGCCGGTCTCCAGCACCGTGCCGGTGCCCTCATGGCCGAGGCAATGCGGCAGCCAGCGGTCCTCGCCTTTGTCGCCGCGCCGCTCCATCACCTGGGTGCCGCAGGCCCCGGAATAGGCGATCTCGACCAGCACCTGGCCCGGCTTCAGCGCGGGGATTTCGAGCTCCGCCAGAACCAGAGGCTTGCCGATGTCAACGAGGATCGCAGCTTCGGTCTTCATGATCTACTTCGACAATATCTGTTGTATTTTCTCTGCAATCTGCGGAGCCGTCAGCCCGAGCTGTTCGCGGGCGTGGTCCTGCTCACCCGATTGCTTGAAGAAGGCATCGGGCGTGCCGAAGCGCAGGAATTGTCTCGCGCGTGTTTCAGTGTCCGTCAGCCATTCGGTGACGGCCGCGCCAAAACCGCCGATCAGCGAATGCTCCTCCAGCGTCGCCACCAATCGGGAGCGGGCGAAGACCTCGGTGAGGCAGGCCTCATCCAGCGGCTTGACCGTGTGGAAGCTCACGACGCGGGCCGAGATGCCGCCCGCTTGCAGCTCGCGCGCGGCTTCGATCGCCTCCGGCAGCATGTTGCCGGTCGAGAGCAGGCAGACCTCGTTGCCATCCACGACCGTGATGGCCTTGCCGATCTCGAAATCAGTGAGCGGGCCGGGATGCACCACCGGCTCGCCCTTCTTGCCCATGCGGATGTAGACCGGACGATCCTGCCGCATCGCAGCCGCCAGCGCCGCGCGCACCTCGAAGGCATCGCCCGGGCAGATCACCACCATGTTCGGGATCGCGCGCAGGAACGTGATGTCCTCGCAGGCGTGATGGGTGGGGCCGAGGCCCGCATAGGCAAGGCCTGCCCCGACCGCAACGATGGTCACCGGCGCCTCGTGGTAGCAGACGTCGGTGCGGATCTGCTCGAGGCAGCGCGTCGTTGCGAACGGCGCGATGGTGTAGGTGACCGGCCGCAGCCCGTTCATGGCCATGCCTGCCGCTACACCCATCATGTTGGCCTCGGCCACGCCGCAATTGAAGAAGCGCGACGGATGCCTGCCCTTGAAGGTGTCGAACAGGCGGTTGCCGATGTCGCCCGACAGCATCACGACGCGGGAATCCGCATCCGCCAGTTTCGTCAGCTCACGGGCGAAGGCGTTTCTCATGCAAGCCCGAGCTCCCGATGCGCCTTCGCCACCTCCTCGGCGGTCGGCGCGCGATAATGCCAGTTGTTGTCGTCCTCCATGAACGACACGCCCTTGCCTTTCACCGTATGCGCGACCAGTGCCACCGGCTTGCCCGATCCGTTCGGGACCCGCTGCATGGCTTCCGCCAGCGCGACGACATCGTGGCCGTCGATCTCCTGCGCGTCCCAGCCGAACGCCGCCCACTTGTCGCGAAGCGGCGCCAGCATCAGCGTCTCGTCCGAGCGCGCGGTGGCCTGCCACTTGTTGTAGTCGACGATGACGCAGACATTCTCCAGCTTCTGCGCGGCCGCGAACATCGCGGCCTCCCACACCGAGCCTTCGTTGTTCTCGCCGTCCGACAGCAGCGCATAGACGCGGAAACGCTCGCGCTTGATCCGGCCCGACAGCGCCATGCCGCAGCCGAGCGAGAGGCCGTGGCCAAGCGAGCCGGTGGC
>NZ_JAFAVV010000669.1 GCF_019242285.1 Bradyrhizobium sp. | reverse complement strand
CCGAGGCCCGCCTCGTCCACAGGCGAGGAGCTTTCCGTGACGATGGCGCTGGCAGGCCCGGCGTCGCCGGCCTGGATGGCGGGTGATTCCGTGAAGACCCAGTCCCCGCCCTCGTTCCAGGGACCTCGGGTGTCGATCTCGCCATGGTCGCCGGTCCCGGTGGAATCGTTGAAGAACTGATCGACCAGGCCAGGCGTTGGCGCGATGCGGCCGATGCTGAATGCAGGCTTGCCCATGCTCTCGAGAGCCAGGGTGAAGGCCCTCATGTGGGTGATCTCCCGGGTCATCAGGAACTGCAAGGCATCCTTGGTGCCGGCATCGTCGCAGAAATTGAGCAGACGCTCATAGACGATCTTGGCCCGTGCCTCGGCAGCGATGTTGCTGCGCAGGTCGACGTCGAGCTCGCCGGTGATCTTGAGGTAGTCGGCAGTCCAGGGGTTGCCCTGCGAATTGAAAAGACCGACTCCGCCGCCTCCCGCGATTGCGATCAGGGGATCGGCTTCGGCGGCCTGGCGGTCGAACTTCGCAGGCTTGAGGTGCATGCGGGCCAGCGTGCCGACCACTTCCAGATGGCTCAGCTCCTCGGTGCCGATGTCCATGAGGAGGTCCTTGCGATCGGGATCCTCGCAATTCAGGCCCTGAATGGAATACTGCATGGCGGCCGCGAGCTCGCCGTTCGCGCCGCCGAATTGTTCCAGAAGCATGTTGCCGAAGCGCGGGTCCGGTTCGTCCACGCGAACGGTGAACATCAGCTTCTTGACGTGGTGATACATGATGGCCTCGACATGGAGAAAAGGATCAACGTCAAAACACCGGCGCGGCATCGTTCGTTCCTATGCGACCCCAGGATTCGTATCGATGTGTCGGGGAGTCGTCCCGCCTCGGTGGGCTGCATGCGGAAAGCTTGTATTGAGGTGGTGAAGCATTCGGGGCAAAAGCGGGCTGCGGTCGGCCTGAAGTGCTTGGCCGCAACGGACCATGCTCCCGAAACGACGATGGATGTGACGTGGGGAATGCCAGGAAAGCCCGCGCCGGTTCCGGCGCGATGAAGAAAAGCAAGGAGTCACCGCGTTCGACGATCTCATCCTCTTCGCCGCTCGGCTTGCTGGCGCTCCATCTCCTTGAAAAATGGCGGAAGTCCGGCCGCAACGGCATCGTCTTCCTGTCCGAAAACGAGCACAGGGCAGAGCGGCTCGGCAGCGTGCTTCATTCGCTCGACGCTTCGCTCGACGTGCTGGTGTTTCCGAGACTGAACACCTTGCCGTTCGATGGACTGGAGCCCTCCCGAGAGATCGCCGGCAGACGGAGCTCGGTACTTCGGCGTCTCGCCAAGACCAGGAAGCCCATCTTCCTGGTGTCGACGGCGGAAGTAATCATGGAGCGGCTGCCGCTGCCGACGAGTTGGGGACGCCTCAGCCTGGCTCTGAAGGTGGGGGCCGCGTATTCCGAGCACGAGCTCAAGTGCCGTCTGGAGGTTTTGGGATACGATCTCGACGAAGAGGCGGACTATCCCGGCACCGCACTCTTTCACGGCAAGACTTTCGAGATTTTTCCTGCAGGCGCCCTCGGTCCGTTCCGAATCGAGCATTCCGGTGCAGCGATCCGCAGAATCGTGGCGGTCGACCCGGGCGCGCACGAGGCCGTATTCGAGGCCAAGGAGCTGCTCGTCGATCCGATGTCGGAGCGCATCGCATGGAAAGGCAAGCGGGGCCGGCAAGCGGCTCTGTCCGACTATTGCGATCAGGCGCAATGGATCGCGGACGCCGGGATTCCGGCCCATGCCGATAGCTGGCTGCGCACGATCGAGGAAGCGGCCGGTCGCAGGGACGCGGAGCGCGAGTATCTGGGGCGGGGGGACTGGAACGGACTTGCGAAGCGCATGAACCTGCTGCCTCGAAGGGCGGCGTTCACGGCGACACCTGACTTCTCGAAGCTCGCCTCGCCGAGGAAGTCTCTCCGCACATTCGTCGCCGATACGCAACGCGCCGGATCGCGACTGCTTTTCGTCGCAGCGGTGGAAGATGACCTGCGTGCGTTGGAGCGGATGAGCGGGATCAAGGCAGAACGCTTCGCCGACTGGGACGAGGCGATGACGGGCCGAAGTCGCGAAGGCGCCCTGTTGGCCGACTTCGACACCGGCTTTGTCGGATCGGGCCGGAAGCCTCTCGTCGTCGTGACGGCGTCCGATGTGCTCGGCAGCAGAGCCCATCATCCGCAGCCGATGGCCAGAGCCTGGACGGCGGCTCTTGATCATCCGGATGTGCCAGAGCGGGGTGCGGTCATCGTTCATCTCCAGCGAGGGCTCGCCGTGCTCGATGGTTTGCAGGCCGTCGACATGGGAAACGGGTCAGTTCGCGAGATGATCAGGCTCAAGTTTGCGGGAGACGATGCCGCTCTCGTTTCGCCCGCCGATCTCGCTCTGATCTGGCCCTATGCGGCGGAGCTCGGCAAGCTGACCTTGGACAAGGCGGACGGAAGCACGTGGTGGGAGCGGCGCAGCGCGGCCGAGCAGGAAATTCAAGTCGCCGCCAAGGAGCTTGCCAAACATATCGCCCAGCGGCGTCGTCGGCGTGCCCCCAAGCTTGTCGCTCCAGGCCCGGCCTACGAGAGATTTGTCGCGCGGTTTCCGTATTTCACGACGGTCGATCAGGCGAAAGCGATTCAGGACGTGCTGGACGATCTCGCGTCCGGTCATCCGATGGACAGGGTCGTCTGCGGCGACGTCGGATTCGGCAAGACCGAGGTGGCCTTGCGGGCAGCCGCCGCCGTGGCGCTGTCGGGAAAACAGGTCGTTGTCGCGGTGCCGACCACGGTATTGGCAAGACAGCACGTCGCGACCTTCCGCAAACGGTTCGCTTCTCTCGGCATCGCAGTGGGAAGCCTGTCGCGGGCCGCGTCGGCTTCGGAGACGAGGGAGACGAAGGAAGGGTTGCGCTGCGGGAAACTGAAGGTCGTCGTCGGCACGCAGGCTCTCGCGTCGAAGGACGTGAAGTTCGCGGACCTCGGCCTCGTCATCATCGACGAGGAACAGCACTTCGGGGCGGCGGAGAAGCAAAAGCTCGCAAGCCTGGCGAAGGGCGTCCATGCCCTTTGGATGAGTGCCACTCCGATTCCGCGCACGCTTGCGGCAGGCCTCGCCGGCTTCAGGGATCTCAGCGTGATTGCGTCGCCGCCCGTTCATCGGCTGCCGGTCGTCACCAGGATTGCTCCGCTGTCGGACGCCGCCATCGCTGCGGCATTGCTGCGCGAGCAGAGGCGGCACGGACAGAGCTTCCTGATCTGCCCTCGCATTCAGGATCTGGAGCCGATGTTGGTGCGGGTGCAGTCGGCGGCGCCAGATCTCCGGATCGTCTGTCTCCACGGCAAGCTGCCCGCCGATGAGATCGACGATCGAATGATGAGCTTCGTGGAAGGCGAGGCGGACGTTCTGCTGGCGACCAATATCGTGGAGAGCGGCCTCGATATTCCCCGGGCGAACACCATCGTCGTGTGCTGGCCGGAGAAATTCGGTCTGGCGCAACTTCATCAGCTCAGGGGGCGGGTGGGACGCGGCGGCACGCGTGCCTTCGCATACCTGCTGACCGAGTCCAATTCGGAACACTCCGCAAAGCGTCTCGCCGTCTTGGAGGAGTTCAGCAGACCGGGCGCCGGCTTCGCCATCAGCGAGCGAGATCTGGACCTTCGAGGAGCCGGGGATCTGTTCTCGGAACGACAGTCCGGACACGTGCAGGTCTTCGGGCCGGTGCTCTACAGCCACCTCCTGAAGCTGGCGTCGGAGAAGGCCGGCGACAGGACCGCCGATCTTTGGCTGCCCGATCTGAACCTGCCGCTCGCGGACATGCTCCCGACAACCTACGTGCAATCCGACGCAGTTCGCCTGGAAATCTATGGCCGCGTCGCGAGGTGTCGCAGTGAAGACGACCTGGACGATCTGGAAGAGGAAACCGCGCGCCGTTTCGGCGCATTGCCGCCGCTGGCGCGGGATTTCTTCGCGGCGGCGAGGCTCAGGCTCGACTGCAAGCGGCGAGGCATCGTGAGGCTCGACGTCGGACCGGATGCGGTCGCGGCGACGTTCCTGCCCGGCCGGCTGCGCAAGTCCAAGTCCAAGTCCAAGTCCAAGTCCAAGTCCAAGTCCAAGTCCAAGTCCAAGTCCAAGTCCAAGTCTCTGGAGCGCGACGGCGACCGCGTGGTTTACGCCGGCACGGCACACGAGAAGCCGTTCGAGCGGGTGGAAGAATTCCTGGAGATTCTGGACGGATAGAACGTGGAGCGCCGATTTGGCTCACGGTGAAAGCGAAGCCGAGCGCGCGCCGGTCCGACCCCACTACACCCTTCCCGAAGCGGAATCGGAGAGCGCCAATGCTGCCGGGCCGGGGTCGCCGTGATCTGCCGCTATCAAGTGGTCGTCGCGTCGCGAACCCGAGGCAGGCCCTCGGCATCGTCGGCCTGGTCGGCATGGCTGAAGATTGGGGAGCGGCCGTCCGGTCCGCAAGCGCAGCACCAAGATGCAGATTGATCTCGCTCCAAGGTTTGCGATTGGATGGCGCGGGCTGAGGGATCGCAGCGTGCTCTGCGGTCCGTGTTCCCAGACGCGATGGGTAACGTGCGCGCAAAAGTTCCAATGCGTGAAAATGCGATCGCTCATCGCCCGTAGTCTCACGGACTTCAAATGCACGAAGACGTGCTTTAAGCGTAGAGCACCGGGGCAATTTGCATCACCGCATTGTTTCACTTGCCGGTTTGGCCGCGGGGCGACGCAGTCGTCCTGCGGCCTTTTCGTTCCGGCTAATTCGTGCCGGGCCGCCACGTCTCAAGGCGCTAAGGGAAAAGCATCAGCCAGGCCAAAACCCTCGCCTATGTGAATCCTGAGCAGTTATTTGGGGCCTGCTACCGCTCCGAATCGAGAGCGCGACCTGGCGCTCATGGCGTTAGCGCCGGCTCACATGGGCAGTACAAATGTGCGATGTCGATCGGTGCGCCACAGAAGCAATGCGAAGGGCCGTCCGCAGTTTGCCTCGGCAGCTTGCAGCCGCGAAGATTCAGGGCGCGCGCCGTATCACTCAGCTATGATTCCGGGTACTCGGACACGTCGCCCTGCCGCTGCTGGGACAATTCATCAGCGGCGGGGCCGCTGGCAAATCGTGCTCAGGAATTGAGGAGGCCTCGGTTCCTAATCTGGCGGGCGAAGCCCGGGTGATGTCAGCCACTCGTTCATGTGAGAAGCTGTTTCCGCATGCCGAGCTTTGCGCACGAGTTCCTCGCGTTCAGCGCCGGGTGGAAGCAATTCGGCTTCTTCCCGTAGCCGCTTCGCTTCTTCGGTAAGGCGGGCTTCAAGGGATTGAGTTTGTTTGAAACGACGACGTTGCATGACTTCCCCCTCGCGCTTGCGGGTCCTAATCCGCATGGTTCAGCAGTCGCGATCTTAATATGCAGTCGGGGAAGAGTCAGTTCCCTCTATTTCAGGGGCTGCGCGACGACACGAGAACGGATTGGCAACTTCAGGACCTCTGCCGAACGCGGCAGATGTTGTCCGCTGTGGATCAGGAGCCGTAATTCTCTGATCGAGCAAATGATTTCCAGTTCAACACCTATCGCGCCATAGCCCTGCCCACGCAGAACAAGCGCTGCGCGAGCCTTACGCCTCGTGCCCGTTTCAGGCGGACTATCCCGAGCAGCGCGAGGGCCAGCCGTCGTCGACCAGGATCAAGATCGACAACGTCGGTCGCGAGTTGCCGTTGATCCGCGCCGCCCTGGGCGTGCGCCTCTCGGCGAATGTCGCCAACATTGGTCAATCGGCTTCCGCTGGTTCGGCACCATTACCGGGAACGTAAGGGAAGCGTGCTGGGGCGGTTCGTGATTGATGCCGAAATCTGACGGGAAGCCCCGCCAGCCAGTCCGCAAAAGCGCGATGCTTCATCTCGAACGGACGCGCGAGCACATAGGCCAGCGCGTTGCACCCCATGATGATGAGGCATGCCCAGAGCCAACCGCGCGCGCGCGGCATGGTGAGGATGACCGCGAGCATGATCGTATGGTGGATGAGGTAAAGAGTGAAGGAATAGCCTGCGGCGGTCCGGATCGCCTTCGATGCGCCCAGCACGGATGTCCGCTGCGTGAGTGCGATCAGCGCACCGATCACGCCGACCAGCGCGGGATAGGTTGTCGCATCGTACTCGTGCTCCGGCCGGAGCATGGTGGCATAGGTCGCAAGCGAGGTCGCCAGGATGGTGATTGATAGCCAGAGCGGGGGACGCCAGGCCGAGAGCAGCGCGAACAGCGCGGCGCCGGCGAGCCACAATGCAAACAGGCTTTGACCGAGTCCATCGCTGGAGAACGAACCGAACAACAGTCGCGCCGGCGTCTGCGCGAATATCGGAATGAGCGGCAACAGCAGAGGCCACAGCCGCCGCCTGCGCAGCACGAAGAACGCGGCGCCCGCGAACACGTAGATGTGCCACTCGATCGAGAGCGTCCACAGCGGACTTGCCGAGCCGAAGGGCGACCACTGCAGCATGTCGTAGCTATCGAATACGCCGCGGTACGATTGCAGCATACCGAGGTTGGCGAGCAGGGTCGGCCAATTGTAGTAGCGCGCGATCGTGGGCTCGCCGGTCAGCTGCAATGTCAGGCCGTCGACGATCGCGATGAAGACGAGCGCGGGCACCAGCGCGGAATAGATGCGCGCGAAGCGGTCGATCATGTAGCGGCCGAAACCGTAGCTTCTCGAAGCTTCCGAGTGCTGCCAGAGCGTAGCGGTGATCAGGAAGCCGGATAGCACGAAGAACACCAGCACCCCGATGTTCTGGATGCGCGGCCAGCTCCCGAGCCCGCCGGCAAAGAATATCAACCCGTGACCGACGCAGACTGCCTCCGCCGCGACGAACCGCATCAAGTCGAGTGCCGTGGCCGTGTCGTTGTCGGTGCGTCCAAGTTTGAGTGGAGCTTCGGCCGCACGCTTCGCCTGCTCTTCGAGCGGCCGGTCGCCTGGCGCTGGGCGGGGAGAGCGTCGAAGAAGCCGTGATCGGCCTTCGGCGGCGGATCGGGTGAGATCGAGGGTCACAGGACGCGCTGCCGCTACTCACAATGAGGTGCGCAATTCCCTATCACTGTACCTCCAACCGATCAACCCTGGCGTTTGGTTGAGCCAATCAAACCGAAAGGAGCAAATTCCCCATGCCTGATCTCGTCGCGCTGCGCGCAGCGAATGCCGACCGCTGCACGCATGCCGAACTGACGCGTGGTCCGGAGTTTCTCGCCGGTCGCGCAGCGTGCGCGCCGGCGGCCGAGCAGCGTTATCTCGCCATGGCCGGGGAAAAGACGGCGAGCGAGAAGCTCGTCAAAGCTGTGCATTTGACAAGAAATAGCCTAGTCCGCGGCATAGGGTCTCGTTGACGCCACGGGGCAATGCGGACGATCGCAGAATGACCAGTCAAGCGCCAACCCATGACTCGATGATTCTCGAATATGGGCTTTCGGTTATCGCTTCGCTCATCGTGTTGCTGTTCGCGCTCTTTCTTTGGATCGCCTCAATTGGGAGATCCTATATGGGCAAGCAGATCGTCTGCCCGGCTTGCAACACGACCAACACGGTTGGAGCGCTTCGCTGCGAAAACTGCAAGCAGAACTCCGTGTTCATGATGAGATGGACGGGCCGCAAACTTCGTGCGACCTGTTCGACTTGCGCTCAGCAAGACACGCGCAAAAAGGAAATCGTCGGCGGCCTCTGCACCACATGCGGACATCATCTCGCATCGGAAGCCGCCGCAGCTTATGGGCGACAGGCGGTGCTGCCGACTGAGCGGCCGCTCAGCTCTGGCGCGCCCGCGAGCCGCGGCAGGCAAGCCTGGAAGCAACGATCGACCGACTAAATCGCCGCTCCGGCCGTGCGACCATCACGCGCGCTACCCCTTCTGTCGGCTTTACGCTTCCAGGTGTTCGCGCATCATCGCGAACATCTCCTTGACGTCATGGATCCGCAGCTTGCGCTCGTGCGTACGCCGGTAGCTTTCGAGCGCGCGAAGCTGGCGCACTGCGATCGCATCCGCTTTGAAGGCGTCTTTCTCGGCGAAGTATTTCCGCATATCCGCAACAAAGGCGCGGGCGGTTCCGGGAGGTAATTCTATCGAGGCAATACGCTTACTAACCATGCCCCGGATATAGGAATTGCGAGGCTGGAATCGAATCGGCTCGGCTCAGTGGCGGGTACTAGCATCCTCGTCGTCGACGAAGCCGCGCGGCATCTGCGGCGGCGTCAGTCCATCCGAGGGATTGCAGTCTGGGCATCGCATGCCGGCGGCGCCACTGGGGCAGGCGGCCGACGCCTGGTCCCACGGCCGGTCGGGCTGCGCTTGTAGGCATAGCCGCGCACCTGCGAGCAGTTCTTGCATCGCATGTAGCGCTCGAGCTCACGGATCGGCGTCGTCTTCGGCCGGCGCACGATGTCGAGCGCGACAGTTGATGCGTGTCGCAGCCGACGCAGCGGACCTCGAGGTAGCGGTAGCCGGCGTTCAGCGCGTCGCCGAGCGTGGGCGAAGGCTGCGCTGGACCCTGGAAGCCGAGCATGCGCTGGTTCCAGGCACCGACCGCGAGCTTGTCAGCTTCCTTACGCGCGGCCGCCGCTCGTTCCGCGGCGATGCGGACCGAAGTCCCATAGTGACGTTCGCGCGACCTGGTGCCCATGATTTTGAGGATGCGACCGCCCAGCAGCGATCGCAACCCGTTAGATCGCGGGTCGAAGGTCGATCGATGCAAAGGTGTTTCGCAAGGCGAAACTAGTCCGGGGATTTTTCCGGGGATTCGGTGCCCCACCGAGGGTCAATTGCCCCCTTTTGTCCGCATCTGTTCTCTTGAACGCATATATCGAGAACGGCCGAAGATGCGAGAAAACCCCTTATTTCATAGCGTTTTCATTGGCGGTCCCAGCAGGACTCGAACCTGCAACCCGCGGAGTAGAAATCCGCTACTCTATCCAGTTGAGCTATGGGACCGTTTCGGGACGAATGGATCGCGCCGGCTGCGACTTATCGCAGGCGGAAGATAGCACTGCCAAGATGAAAAATCTGCTTTTCCGCCATCCTGATCCGAACCAGGTGCACATCGTGTGCGACTAAGCGGGCGGGGGAGACTGCCGTCCCCGGCCAGCCGCCGCGCCGTTCATCTTCGATCGGCGCCGGCGTTGAGGAATCGGCCGCGCCATGCCGCATGCGACTTTATGCTATTCGGTTCCGACGCCATCGGCTCGTCATCCTTTCGCACTTCTCATGTACAACGCGGGCGTTTTTCCCGCGCAAGGAGCCCCTCATGACCGGTCTGGTCCGCGCCATCGCCGTCTGCGCCACGCTCGTGCTCGGCCTCGTCCAGGCGAGCGCCGCCGACAAGGCGTTCAAGCGCGAGGACCTCAACGATGCCGCGATCAAGCTCGAGGCCCAGATCAGGAGCGAGGCGGGGCCGGTGTCGAAATCGCCTGCGAGCCTGCGCACCGACGCCGACACCGCGCTCCGGCGCGGTGACCTGCGCAGCGGTCTCCAGATTCTCGGCCAGATCGTCGCGGTCGCGCCCGAGGATGCCGGCAACTGGCTGAAGCTCGCCCATGTCATCACCCAGATCCGGCCCTCGACCGGGAGCGAGAAGACCTTCTTCCTGGAGCGCGCCTCGACCGCGGCCTATATCGCCTATCAGCGCACGACGAGTGCGCAGGACGAGGCCGACGCGCTCGCCGTGCTCGGCAGCGCGCTGTCGCAGCGCCAGATGTGGCGCCCGGCGCTGGATGCACTGCGGATGTCGCTCGAGCTGCGCGAGGTTGCCGACGTCCGCGGCCAGTATGAGAAATTGCGCGACGAGCACGGCTTCCGCCTCCTGGATTACAGCGTCGATTCGGACGCGGCCTCGCCGCGCGCCTGCTTCCAGTTCTCCGAGGAGCTCGCCAAGCGCACCGATTTCACGCCGTTCGTGGCCGAGGCCGGTGTCGACAAGCCGGCGCTGTCGTCGGAGGAAAAGCAGCTCTGCGTCGAAGGCCTGAAGCACGGCGAGCACTACAACATCAACCTGCGCGCGGGCCTGCCGTCCACCGTGAAGGAGGGGCTGCCGAAATCGGCCGAGTTCAACATCTATGTCCGCGACCGCAAGCCGTTCGTGCATTTCACCGGCCGCGCCTATGTGCTGCCGAAGACCGGCCAGCGCGGCATTCCGCTGGTCACCGTCAACACCACCGCGGTGACGGTCGCGGTGTACCGGATCGGTGACCGCAACCTGATCAACACGGTGATCGACAGCGACTTCCAACGGCCGATCAGCAAGTACCAGGATCTCGGCAGCGACCGCGGGGTCAAGGTCTGGACCGGCGAGCTCTCGACCGCCACGACATTGAACCAGGACGTCACCACGGCATTCCCGGTCGACCAGGCGATCGGCGAGTTGCAGCCGGGCGTCTACGTCATGACGGCTTCGGTGAAGGGTGTTGTTAGTGACGACGACTACCAGCTCGCCACGCAATGGTTCGTCGTGTCCGATCTCGGACTTTCGGCCTTCTCCGGCAATGACGGCATCCATGTGTTCGTCAATTCGCTGGCCTCGACCGTGCCGGTCGCGCAGGCCGAGGTGCGGCTGCTCGCGCGCAACAACGAGATCCTCGCCACCCGCAAGACCGACGCCTCCGGCCACGTGCTGTTCGAGCCGGGGCTGGCGCGGGGCCAGGGCGGCCTGTCGCCGGCGATGCTGACGGTGTCGGGCGAAAAGGCTGATTACGCCTTCCTCAGCCTGAAAACGAGTGCCTTCGATCTCAGCGATCGCGGCGTCGCGGGCCGCGAGGTGCCCGCCGGCGCCGACGCCTTCGTCTATGCCGAGCGCGGCGTCTACCGCTCGAACGAAACCGTGTACCTGACCGCGCTCTTGCGCGACGGCCTCGGCAACGCCATGACCGGCGGGCCGCTGACATTGGTGGTCGAGCGCCCCGACGGCGTCGAGTTCCGCCGCGTCGTGCTGTCCGACCAGGGCGCGGGCGGCCGCACGCTTTCGGTTGCGCTCAACTCCTCGGTGCCGAGCGGGACCTGGCGGGTGCGCGCCTTCACCGATCCGAAGGGGGAGGCGGTCGGCGAGACCACCTTCATGGTGGAGGATTACATCCCGGAGCGGCTGGAGTTCGACCTGACGTCCAAGGCGAAGCTGATCACCGCGAATGCGCCGGTCGAGCTGAAGGTGGACGGTCACTTCCTCTATGGCGCGCCGGCCTCTAATCTACAGCTCGAAGGCGACATGCTGGTCGCTCCTGCCACCGAGCGGCCGGGCTTTGCCGGCTATCAGTTCGGCGTCGCCGACGAGGAGACCACTTCCAACGAGCGCACGCCGATCGAGAACCTGCCGCAGTCCGACGCCAATGGCGTGGCGACCTTCCCGGTCGGCCTCGACAAGCAGCCCGCTTCGACGCGGCCGCAGGAGGTGCAGATATTCATCCGCATGGCCGAGACCGGCGGCCGCGCGGTCGAGCGCAAACTGGTGCTGCCGGTCGCAGCCGGCGCGGCCGAGATCGGCGTCAAGCCGCTGTTCGGCGACAGGAGCGTCGGCGAGGGCGACAAGGCCGAGTTCGACGTCGCGTTCGTCTCGCCGGAGGGCAAGACTTTGCCGCGCGACGGCTTGCACTATGAATTGATGAAGCTGGAGTCGCGCTATCAATGGTATCGCGACAATTCGAGCTGGAGCTATGAGCCGGTCAAGTCGACCACCCGCGTGGCCGACGGCGATCTCACCATCGCTGCCGACAAGCCGACGCGGATCTCGCTGCTGCCGCAGCCCGGCCGCTACCGGCTCGACGTAAAGTCGAGCGAGCCGGACGGCCCGCTCACCTCGGTGCAGTTCGATGTCGGCTGGTATTCCGAGGGCAGCGCCGACACGCCGGACCTGCTGGAAACCTCGATCGACAAGCCGGAATACGCGTCCGGCGAGACCATGGCGGTGTCG
The DNA here is from genome assembly GCF_019242285.1 of Bradyrhizobium sp. GTDB lineage: Bacteria > Pseudomonadota > Alphaproteobacteria > Rhizobiales > Xanthobacteraceae > Bradyrhizobium. The sequence continues at coordinate 4,197 of NZ_JAFAVV010000669.1, read as the reverse complement.
GTCAACGCCCGTAGCGAAGGCAAGCTCACCGTCAACGTGCTGGGCGACCGGCTCCTCACTACGCAGACCGTGGACGTCAAGCCCGGCACCGCGCAGGTCAAGATTCCCGTCGGCAAGGATTGGGGCACCGGCGCCTATGTGATGGCGACCCTGCGCCGTCCGCTCGATGTCGGGGCCTCGCGCATGCCCGGCCGCGCGATCGGCCTGAAATGGTTCGGCATCGACAAGAAGACGCGGACGCTCGCAGTCAATCTGTCGCCGCCGGCGCTGGTGCGTCCGAACGCGACGCTGAAGATCCCGGTCAAGCTCGGCGGACTCAACCCCGGCGAGGACGCCAAGGTGGTGATCGCGGCCGTCGATGTCGGCATTCTCAATCTCACCAACTACAAGCCGCCGGCGCCGGACGATTATTATCTTGGCCAGGGCCGACTCACCGCGGAGATCCGCGATCTCTACGGCCAGTTGATCGACGGCATGCAGGGCACGATCGGCCAGATCAGGTCCGGCGGCGATGCCAGCGCGGTCGAGCTGCAGGGCAGCCCGCCGACCCAGAAGCCGCTCGCGCTCTATTCCGGCATCGTCACGGTCGCCGCCGACGGCACGGCGCAGGTCGAGTTCAACATCCCCGATTTCGCCGGCACCGCGCGGGTAATGGCAGTGGCCTGGTCGGCAACGAAACTCGGCCGCGCCACCACCGATGTCACGGTACGCGATCCCGTGGTGCTGACGGCGACCCTGCCACGCTTCCTGCTCACAGGGGATCACGGTACGCTGAGCATGGACCTCGACAATGTCGAGGGGGCGGGGGGCGACTACGTCGTCAATGTCAACACCTCCGGCCCGGTGAAAGTGTCGGGCAATCCAGCAACCACGCTGAAGCTTGCGGCCAAACAGCGCGCGTCGATGACGCTTGCGCTCGATGCCGGCAGCGCCGGCGCGGCGCAGTTCGATGTCGACATCAAGGGACCGAACGGGCTTACGCTCGCGCGGCATTATGCGGTCGACGTCAAGCCGGCAACGCAGGTGCTGGCGCGGCGCTCGATCCGGACGCTGGCGAAGGGCGAGAGCCTGACGCTGACGGCGGACATGTTCTCCGACCTGGTGCCGGGCACATCAGGCGTCTCGATCTCGGCCGGGCTGTCGCCCGCGCTCGATGCCGCGACCATCCTGCAGGCGCTCGACCGCTACCCCTATGGCTGCTCGGAGCAGATCACGAGCCGCGCCATGCCGCTGCTCTATGTCAACGAGCTCGCGGCCGGTGCGCATCTGGCGCAGGACTCAAATCTCGACCAGCGCATCAAGGATGCGATCGAGCGGCTGTTGGCACGACAAGGCTCGAACGGTTCGTTCGGCCTATGGTCGGCCGGTGGCGACGATGCCTGGCTCGACGCCTATGTGACGGACTTCCTGACCCGCGCCCGCGAAAAGGGTTTTGTCGTGCCGGATGCGCTGTTCAGGAGTGCGCTCGATCACGTCAGGAACGCGGTGGTGAACGCCAACGAGCCGGAGAAGGACGGCGGCCGCAATCTCGCTTATGGCCTCTACGTGCTGGCGCGCAATGGCGCCGCGCCGGTCGGCGACCTGCGCTATCTCGCCGACACCAAGCTGGGCAACATCGCCACGCCCATTGCGAAGTCGCAGCTCGCCGCGGCGCTGGCGCTGGTCGGCGACCGCGCGCGCGCCGAGCGGGTCTATGCCGCGGCGGTCGATGCGCTGGCGCCAAAGCCGGTACTGGAGTTCGGCCGCTCCGACTACGGCTCGGCGTTGCGTGACGCCGCAGCGCTGGTGTCGCTCGCCAGCGAGGGCAACGCGCCGCGCGGGACATTGACCCAGGCGGTGCTCAGGGTCGAGGCCGCGCGCGGCCTGTCGCCCTATACGTCGACCCAGGAGAATGCCTGGATGGTGCTCGCCGCACGCGCTCTGGCAAAAGAGCCGCTCGCGCTCGACCTCGACGGACAGCCGGTCAAAGCCGCGCTGTTCCGCAACTACAAGGCCGAGGCGCTGGCGAACAAGCCGATCCGGATCACCAATGCCGGCGAGGCGCCGGTGCAGGCGGTGGTGTCGGTGTCCGGCTCGCCGGTCGTACCGGAGCCGGCGGCCTCGAACGGCTTCAAGATCGAGCGCAGCTATTTCACGCTCGACGGCAAGCCGGCCGACGTCAGCAAGGCGAAGCAGAACGATCGCTTCGCGGTGGTGCTGAAGGTCACCGAGCCCAAGCCGGAATACGGGCACATCATGGTGTCGGACTATCTGCCGGCCGGGCTCGAGATCGACAACCCGCATCTGGTGTCGTCGGGCGACAGCGGCACGCTGGACTGGATCGAGGACGGTCAGGAGCCCGTCAATACCGAATTCCGCGACGACCGCTTCGCCGCCGCGCTCGACCGCGCCACCGATTCCAAGTCGGTGTTCACGGTCGCCTATGTGGTGCGGGCGGTGACGCCGGGCAGGTATGTGCTGCCGCAGGCCTATGTCGAGGACATGTACAATCCGTCGCGCTATGGTCGCACCGGCACGGGCACGGTCGAGGTGCGTTCGGCGAAATGAGTGACGTTGCGAGTCCAGCGCCGGCGTCCCGTTGGCCAAGAGCGAGGAGGGCGGCGGCCATGATCGTGGTCGCCGTCCTGCTGGCAGCCGCCGCTTTCGCCGTCTGGGCGGTTTCGCTTGGGCCCTTGCCGCTGCAGGAGGCCGAGCAGGTTTCGACCACCATCGTCGACCGCAACGGCAAGCTGCTCCGCGCCTATGCCATGGCCGACGGGCGCTGGCGGCTGCCGGTCGATGCCAGAAAGGACGTCGACCCGACCTATCTCGATCTGCTGTTCGCCTATGAGGACCAGCGCTTTTATGCCCATGGCGGCGTCGATCCGCTGGCGCTGATGCGGGCGGCCTGGCAGCTCGCAAGCCGCGGCCATATCGTCTCCGGCGGCTCGACCATCACCATGCAGCTTGCGCGGTTGATGGAGCCGCGCCGCGAGCGCTCGTTCCATGCCAAGCTGCGGCAGATCGTGCGCGCGATCGAGCTGGAACGACGACTCGACAAGGACCAGATCCTCAACCTCTATCTTGCGCTCGCGCCCTATGGCGGCAATCTCGAAGGCATCCGCGCCGCGTCGATCGCCTATTTCGGCAAGGAGCCGAAGCGGCTCACGCTGTCCGAGGCCGCGCTATTGGTGGCGCTGCCGCAATCGCCGGAAACGCGCCGGCTCGACCGCTATCCGGACGCCGCGCGCGCCGGCCGCGACCGGGTGCTCGACCGCATGGTCGAGGAGCACCGCGTCACGGCCGAGGATGCCGCGCAGGCCAAGGCGGTCGCGGTGCCGCAATTGCGCAAGCCAATGCCGATCCTGGCGCCGCATTCGTCGGATGCGGCGACCGCCGCGATCAAGGATAAGCCGGTGATCCGGCTGACGCTGGACGCCGCCTTGCAGAAGGTGCTGGAGCCGCTGGCGCGTGACCGGGCGCTGGCGCTCGGCCAGAACATCTCGGTCGCCATCATCGCGATCGAAAATGCCAGCGGCGATGTGCTCGCGCGCGTCGGCTCGGCGGATTATTTCGACCAGAGCCGAGCCGGGCAGGTGGACATGACCCGCGCGGTGCGCTCGCCCGGCTCGACCCTGAAACCCTTCATCTATGGCCTCGCCTTCGAGGACGGTTTTGTTCATCCGGAAAGCCTGATCGAGGATCGGCCGATCCGGTTCGGCTCCTATGCACCGGAGAATTTCGATCTGACCTTCCAGGGCACAGTGCCGGTGCGCAAGGCGCTGCAGCTCTCGCTCAACGTGCCGGCGATCGCGCTGCTCGACCGGGTCGGCTCAAGCCGATTGGCGGCGCGCTTAAGGCAGGCCGGCGGCAGCCTCATTCTGCCCAAGGACGAGGCGCCGGGGCTTGCGATGGGACTCGGCGGCGTCGGCATCAGCCTGCAGGATCTGGCGATGCTCTATACGGGCCTGCCACGGCTCGGCACCACGCAGGCCTTGCGCGAGATCATCGACGACAGGAATGACGCCCGCGAACCGCTGCGGCTGATGGACCCCGTCGCGGCCTGGCAGGTCGGCAATGTCCTGATTGGTACGCCGCCGCCCGACAATGCCGCGCCGAACCGGATCGCGTTCAAGACCGGCACCAGCTACGGCTATCGCGACGCCTGGTCGGTCGGCTTCGACGGCCGGATCACGATTGGCGTCTGGGTCGGCCGTC
>NZ_JAFAVV010000570.1 GCF_019242285.1 Bradyrhizobium sp. | reverse complement strand
CGCTGCTCGCGATCGCGTTTCCGCTGGCGCTCTTGGCGTTCTGGCATCTCGCCACCGCGAACCGGCCGGCGAGCCTGATCCCGCCGCCCTATGACGTGTGGCAGGAGCTTTGGGACCTCGCGGTCGGCGGCATCAATGACGATGCCTATAGCGGCACGCTGTTGACCCACCTCGTCGCCTCGATCAGCCGGGTCTATGGCGGCTTCGCGCTGGCGCTCGCGGTGGCGCTGCCTTTGGGCATGCTGATCGGACGCGTGCCGCTGGTGCGGCAACTGCTCGATCCGACCATCCAGATCCTGCGGCCGATTCCCGTCACCGCCTGGCTGCCGCTCGCGATGATCATCTTCGGCCTGGGGCCGCGCTCGGCGTTCTTCCTGGTGTTTCTCGGCGCGTTCTATCCCGTACTGGTCAACACCATCTTCGGGGTGCGCTCGGTCGAGCCGCGGCTGTTCGAGGCGGCATCCATGCTCGGCTGCACCGGCTCGGCGCAGTTCTTCCGCGTGGTGCTGCCGGCGGCGCTGCCCTCGATCTTCACCGGCATGCGGCTCGGACTCGGCTTTGCCTGGGTCGTGATCGTGGTCGGCGAGATGACCGGCGTGCAGACCGGACTCGGCGCCATCATCATGGAGGCGCGGCAGCTCTCGCGCACCGAGATCGTGATCTGCGGCATGATCGTGATCGGCGTGTTCGGCTTCCTGTCCGACCAGCTCGTGATGCTGATCGGCAAGCGTCTCCTGGCCTGGAGCCCCGCGCATGGCTGAGGCGACCGTGCCCATCCTCGAGATGAAGAACGCCGGCAAGATCTATGCGCAGGGCGGCCGCGCCATCGAGGCGCTGCGCGGCGCCAATCTGCGGGTCAGGAAGGGCGAGTTCATCTGCCTGATCGGCGCCTCCGGCTGCGGCAAGTCCACGCTGCTGCGGATGGCGGCCGGCTTCGAGAGCGTGACCTCGGGCGAGGCGCTGATGTGGGACAAGCCGATCGCGGGGCCGGACTGGAGCCGCGGCATGGTGTTCCAGGACTACGGCCTGTTCCCCTGGCTCAGCGTCCGCGACAATATCGGCTTCGGCCCGAAATCGCGCGGCCGCGCGAGGAGCGAGATCAAGGCGACCTGCGCGCGCTTCATCGAGCTGGTGGGCCTGCAGAGCTTCGCCGACGTCTATCCGCACCAGCTCTCCGGCGGCATGAAGCAGCGGGTGGCGATCGCGCGCGTGCTCGCCAATGACGCCGAGATGGTGCTGATGGACGAGCCGTTCGGCGCGCTGGATGCGATGACGCGCGAGCGATTGCAGGACGAGCTGGTCGAGATCTGGTCGCGCACGGGGCTCACCGTGCTGTTCGTCACCCACGCGATCGAGGAGGCGATCTTCCTCGCCGACCGCGTGGTGGTGATGTCGCCGGGGCCGGGCCGGATCGACAGCGAATATGTCATCGACCTGCCGCGCCCGCGCGACGTTGCGAGCGACGCCTTCAACGAATGGCGCAAGCTCTTGTCGTCGAAACTGCACAGCCATCACGCGCGCAAGGCGGGATGAGGCGGGCAGCCATGAGATCAGCGCTCGACGAACGCCTTCTCGATGACGTAGTGACCGGGCGCGCTGTGGTTGCCCTCGGCAAAGCCGCGCCCGTCGAACATCTGGCGCAGCTCTTCCAGCATTGCCGGGCTGCCGCACATCATGATGCGGTCGGTTTCGAGGTCGAGCGGCCGCTCGCCGATGTCGTTGAAGAGCTGGCTGGAGCTGATCAGGTCGGTGATGCGGCCGCGATTGCGGAACGGCTCGCGGGTGACGGTCGGATAATAGACGAGCTTGTCCGCGAGCAGCGGCCCGAACAGTTCGTCGTCGCGCAGCTTCGTCACCACCTCCTCGCCATAGGCGAGCTCGGAGACCTGCCGGCAGCCATGCACCAGCACGATCCTCTCAAAGCGGTCATAGACCTCGGGGTCCTTGATCAGGCTGGCGAAGGGGGCGAGGCCCGTGCCGGTCGACAGCAGCAGCAGGCGCTCGCCCGGGATCAGATTGTCGGTGATCAGCGTGCCCGTGGCCTTGCGGCCGACCAGGATGGTATCGCCCTGGCGGATCCTCTGCAGCCGCGAGGTCAGGGGGCCGTGGGCGACCTTGATCGAGAAGAACTCCAGCTCCTCCTCGTGGTTGGCGCTCGCCATGCTGTAGGCGCGCATCAACGGACGGCCATCGACCTCGAGGCCGATCATCGCAAACTGCCCGTTGAGGAAGCGGAAGCCGGCATCGCGGGTGGCGCGGAAGCTGAAAAGCGTATCGGTCCAGTGCTGAACGGAAAGAACTTTCTCTCGATAGAACGCACTCATGGTCTGTGGTTTTCCCGATGGCGATGAAGTTAGGATGGATCAGCTGTTCGCAGGCGCGGGAAACGACTGATCTGGTTGGCATTTTCGTCGGCTATGTACGCGAATTCGGGAGATAATCAACCCGCGCCGGGCGCACATTTGAGCGATGTCAAATGCATGCCGACATATCGCTGAAAGGAGGTGGCAGCGCCGTGATGGGGCGCACAGAGCTGGCGCAACGAACTTGCGGAAATCAGCCTGTGCGCCGCATTTCATTGCGACCGCCCGACGTGGCGGCCGCAATGGTTAGCGTCGGGTCAATGATTGGCGCTCGCGGAATCGTCCAGCGCGTTGAAGGCGTCCTCGAGCTGCGCCGAGATCGGCACGTTGAGCCGCTCACCGGTCGGCAGCCGCGCCACGAACCACTTGTTGTAGAGCGGGACGAGGTCATGGTTGGAGCCGAGCTTGCGGAATGCCCGCTCGACCACGGCGGCGAGCGCGGCGTCGCCCTTGCGGAACATGATGCCGTAGGGGTCGTAGGAGAGGTAATCACCGACGACATGAAACCTGTCCTGCGACTTGTGACGGGCGATCAGGCCATAGAGCAGGATGTCGTCGGTCGCGAAGGCATCGGCCTTGCCGTCGGCGAGCATCTGGTAGGATTGCTCGTGATCGGGCGCGGCGATGATGTTGAGCCCGAGCGCGAACTTCTTGTCGGCGTTGTGCATCGCCTGCTCGTTGGTGGTGCCCTTGGTGACCACCACCGTCTTGCCCTTGAGGTCGGTCACCGAGGCAACGCCGCCGGCCTTCGCCACCATCAGCTTGGTGCCGGCGACGAACATCAGAGGCGAGAACGCGACCTGCTTGCCGCGCTCGGCATTGGCGGTGGTCGAGCCGCATTCCAGGTCGATCTTGTTGTCCAGCACCGCCTGGATGCGGTCGTCGGAGGTGACCTTGACGTATTCGATCTTGAGGCCGGGGTCGTCGACCTCGACGCCGATCTCGTCGACGACGGCCTCGCACAGTTCGAGGCTGTAGCCGATCGGCCGGTTGGCCTGGTCCAGGAACGAGAATGGCGGCGAGCTCTCGCGATAACCGAGATGGACGACGTGGGCGCTCTTGATGGCGGACAGCGCGGGGCTGAGCCCCTCGCCGCCGGCACTGATGCTGTCCTGGGCCGACGCGGGCCTCGCCGGCAGGAGGGCTGCCAGCAATCCGGCCGCCAGGATCGCCCTGACGATATGGCGCATCGCTGCCTCCCATCAATGGCCGGCCATGGCGGGCACCTCGCCCGCGATCATGTCCGGCGGCACCACGTCGTCGGGACCGAGCGCATGCTCCGGCGCAAGCTCGCCCTCCCATTTTGCCACCACGGCGGTCGCGAGCGAGTTGCCGATCACGTTGGTGGCGCTGCGGCCCATGTCCAGGAAGGTGTCGATGCCCATGATCATGAGCAGCCCGGCCTCGGGGATATTGAACTGGCTCAAGGTCGAGGCGATCACCACCAGCGAGGCGCGGGGAACGCCGGCCACGCCCTTCGAAGTAATCATCAAGGTTGCGAGCATCGCAAGCTGCGTCGCAATCGGCATGTCGATCTTGTAGGTCTGCGCGATGAAGATACTGGCGAAGGTGCAGTACATCATCGTGCCGTCGAGGTTGAAGGAATAGC
>NZ_JAFAVV010000559.1 GCF_019242285.1 Bradyrhizobium sp. | reverse complement strand
GGCTGTGCGCGACGCGGTTGCGATCCTGGCCGGGGCAGGAAAACGGCGCTTCTTGACCGAACAGAAAAACGAGGTCGAACCGAAAACTTGAGCTTGTCCATCTCATCCGTGCTGTGAAGCTTGGCCCGATGTTGAACGGGAAAGCCCATGTAGGCCAGCACGTCTGCTTCTGCCTCGTCCATGAGCGTGGCCAATTTTGGCAGACGAGACCGGGCCTGGTCGGCGACCTCGCGCCACTGCTTGCGGGCGGTGGCGGCGTCATCCTGTGCAAAGGCGGTGCCGATCCAGGCCGAGACGATGCGGCGTTGGCTTTTGCCGGCATAGGCCAGCGCGTTGCGCATGAAATGCACGCGACACCTTTGCCAAGTGGCGCCGAGCACCTTGGTGATGGCCGTCTTCAGGCCCTCGTGCGCGTCCGAAATCACGAGCTTGACCCCACGCAGGCCGCGGCGGGCCAGTGAGCGAAGAAACTCGATCCAGAACGGCTCGGCTTCGCTGTGGCCGATGGTCATGCCGAGCACTTCACGACGCCCGTCGGTGTTGACGCCGACGGCCACGATCACCGCGACCGAGACGATGTGGTGGTTGCGGCGGGCCTTCACATACGTCGCGTCCAGCCAGACATACGGCCAGTCCCCTTCGATCGGCCGTTGCAGGAAGGTCTGCACGCGCTCGTCGATGTCTTCGCACAGGCGCGAGACCTGGCTCTTGCTGATTCCTTCCAGGCCGAGCGCCTTGACCAGCTCGTCGACCGAGCGGGTCGAGATGCCTTGGATGTAAGCCTCCTGGATCACCGCGGTGAGCGCCTTCTCCGCCATGCGGCGCGGCTCGAGGAAGCTCGGAAAGTAGCTGCCGCGCCGCAGTTTCGGGATGCGCAGCTCGACCGTTCCGGCCCGGGTCTGCCAGTCGCGGTCGCGGTAGCCGTTGCGCTGATTGAGGCGGTCCGCGCTGCGTTCGCCCGGAGCTGCCCCGCACAGGGCTTCGGTCTCCAGCGCCATCAGACGCTCGGCGGCAAAGCCGATCATCTCACGCAGAAACGTCGCGTCGGACGCTTTCTCCAGCAGCGTCCGAAGCGCAATGTTGCCGTCGGTCATCGGGGTGGTCCTTGGGTCAGTGTTGCGTGTCAGCAACCCAACCCTACCCAGCACCATCGCGGTGACCACCGCTGTGGATAAGTCGCCCGCCACCGCCAGACTCGTTACCGGTCGCGGCGGCAGACGACTTACCCACAGCTCCTACACCACTACCGGGGACACGACCCGAGAGTGCCCGAACCGATTAGTGGCCCGAGTGATTAGCTCGGTCTACCTCGGATCAGTGTCTAGGCGCCGTCTGCTCGTTGGAAGCGATGAGATTGTAATGCACGACCATGCTGCCGGAGCGGCACTCGTCCCTAACGGGAGCGAGGTCCAGATCACAATCGATCCAAAAAAGGCGCGCGTGCTACGGGAGCGATGATGTGATTGGCCGCGTCATGGGCAATGATCGGACAGCCCGGCCTCGATCTAAAGACTCGGCTCGTGGCCGTGTTGAACGGCACTTCCTCGAGCTGGACGTTATTGCCCGACGGATCCAGGAACACGTGAGGAGCCCCGTCGGAGAAGGCCCTCCTCGCAGGTAGCGAACAGTCTCAGCACGTCTTGCTCTTGCGCCACGTCGCCAGCGACGCCGATACCCTGCCGGCCGCTGGCGTGGACGCGAGCCACGACCTCTTGCGCCCGATCGGCTTGCGCCACGTAGTTCACGCACACGTGTCAACCGTCACGTGCGCCGAAGCGGGCGACCGGGGGCGCCGATCCCGCGGCTTGCGCCGGCGATAAACGCCCGGAGCATGCTCATGCCCCCGCCAACTGGGCGGACCCGACGTCGCCCAGCACTGCGCGTGCGGCATTGTACCCGGGCGCGCCGTTCACATCGCCGCCGGGATGCGTACCCGCGCCGCAGAGATAAAGGCCGGCGACAAGATCGCCGTGTCCATTCCGGCCGGGGATCGGGCGGTTCCACAGCGCCTGGCCCGGTACCAGTTCGGTGTGGAAAATCTGACCTCCCTCGATGCCGTAGACGCGCTCGATGTCAGCAGGAACGAAGGTCTGGCGAGCCAGGACCGAACTGCGAAAGTTCGGTGCGAGTTCGGTCAAAACGTCCGTCATCCGGTCGGCGATTTTCTCGCGCTCGACGTCGAGATCGCCATGGGCGAGGGCGTAAGGGAAGTGGTGACACCAGAGCGACAGCGTGTGCTTCCCCTCTGGCGCGACCGTAGGGTCGGTGGCCGACTGGATGATCATCTGGCTGAACGGCCGCGTTGCGGGCCTCCCCTCCCTGGCTTCCTGCCAGGCGCGGTCATAATAATCGACTGAGGGCGCGACCATAATCCCCCCGCAATGCTGCGCCCCGATCGCGGTACCGGGCAGCGACGTGAAGTCTGGCAGCTCCGAGAGCGCGAAGTTGATCTTCACGCCCGAGCCTTTCGCGTCGAGCCGCGCGACTTTCTCTCGGACCCCGTCGTCCAGCGCCTGTTTGGGCGTGAGCTTGAGCAGGGTGGTCTTCGGATCGGCGTTGGACAGGACGGCGTCGGCCTCGATTTCCTCGCCACTCTCCAACACCACGCCGGCGGCACGGCGGCGCCGGAACAGGATGTGCGCCACCGGGGCATTGAGCCGGATCGCGCCGCCGCAACTCCGCAAGGCGCGCGCAAGCGCCCGCGTGACCGAGCCCATGCCGCCTTCGGCGATCGCCCAGCATCCGAAACGCCCGCGGAGATCTGGCGCGGCGTGATAGAACTTCGAAAACGCGGTGCCG
>NZ_JAFAVV010000494.1 GCF_019242285.1 Bradyrhizobium sp. | reverse complement strand
ATGGAGGACGGCGCCATGCTTTCGGCACTCCGCCACCAGGAAGCCGATCATGGCGCCGTAGCCCTCGGCGATGCGCGCCTGCGAGGCACGGCCGCTATTCATCCACTCGTCGCGCAGCGCCAGCATGCTCGCCCGCGCCGGGTCCGCCGCATCATAGCCCTCCACCATCCGCACGATGGAACGGCGCAGCCGGTCATATTCGGGCGCGGCGAAATGCTGTTGCAGGAATTCCGTGACGGTCATGTCGGACTGCAATTCCGCCAGCACCTGGTGCAGACGCTCGGCATGGATATCGGTCGGCTCGTCCTGCGAGAAAGCGCCGTCCCGCACATTCCAGCGCGCGCCGGCGACCGGCTGCAACGACAGCCCCGCCTCCTGCACCAGGCCGCGCGTGATCGGCGCCTCGCCATGGACGAACTCGGCACCGGCTTCCGCCTCGTAGCCGAACTCCTTGACGTCGAGCGGATGGATGCGGCCGCCGCAGCGATCGCGCGCTTCCAGGATCGTCACCTTCCGGCCGGCTTGGGCGAGCTCGCGGGCGGCCATCAAGCCAGCCGCACCGGCGCCGATGATGACGATATGCTCTGGCCGTGGGCGGATCACGTGGCGTCGGGACCCGCGTTCTCGATCCGGTAGCGCAGCAGCAGCGCGCCACCTTCCAGCGGCCGGCTCTCCTCGAGCGTCATTGCGGCGATGGGCGGACGCTGGTCCGCCTCGGCTTCCGTGGAGTCGAACACGCTCGGCGCGCCTTTCGTGCCGTCGATCGCGGGACAGAGTATCAGGTTCAGCTCATCGACCAGCCCGGCGCGCAGGAAGGCGCCGTTGGCGCCGCCGCCGCCCTCCAGCAGCAGACGCGTCACGCCGAGCTCGCGATGCAGGACTTCCAGCACCAGCGCGAGGTCGAGCTGCGCCTTTCCGGCGAACACATAGGAGACGCCCTCGCCGCGCAGTCCCGCCAGATGCGCATCGGAGACCGCCTCAGTGAGCACCACCACGATCGGATCGCCGCCGATGTCGGAACGGCCCCAGCCGATCTTGCCGTGGGCGTCGAGTACGACGCCATAGGCCTCGGCATCGCGCCGCGCGAACCAGGGCTCTCGCGGAAAGGATTCCGTCGTCGACGCAGGATAGGCCTTGCCCCTGGCGAATTCCTGTCCGGTGGTGCGGCCGACCAGCCAGGCTTCGCCGGCGAGCTCGTCATGCACCTGCTCGAACAGATTCCCCGCCGCTCCCCTGGGGCGCCAGCGACTCGGCAGCGTCCGGCCGTCGATGCTGCTGGCCATCAGGCAGATCACGCGTGGCTTCATGCGAACCTCTGAGGCGAGTGAGCATTTATAGATGTGTAGGGTGGGCCAAGCGCGATCCTTGCGCCGAAGCTTGCCACACGAAGACAGAAGCGTGCCCACCATTCCGAGAGATGGTGGGCACGGCGCTTCCCCCTTCGCTCTGCGAGCTTCGGCGGACGCGTCGCGCCTTCCACCCTACCAATTCGTGCCGGGCAGCGCAGCTCAGCCATACTTGCCGTGGCAGTGCTTGTACTTCTTGCCGCTGCCGCACGGGCAATCCTCGTTGCGGCCGACCTTGCCCCAGCTCGACGGATTCTTCGGATCGCGCGCAGCCTGCGCCTGACCCTGCTGCGGCACCAGCGAAGCGCTGGCGAAGGCCATCTCGTCCTCGCCGGTGCTGGGGTTGAGCTTGTGCGCCTCCATCGCCGGCAACACGGGCGCCGGTTCCTCCGGCGGCACGATCTCGACCCGCATCAACTGCGCGGTGACCGCCTCACGCAGATGCGCGACCATGGTCTCGAACAGGCTGAAGGCCTCCGACTTGTATTCCTGCAACGGATCGCGCTGGCCGTAGCCGCGCAGGCCGATCACCTGGCGCAGATGGTCGAGCATGATCAGGTGCTCGCGCCAGAGATGGTCCAGCGTCTGCAACAGGATGGTCTTCTCGACGTAGCGCATCACGTCGGGACCCCATTGCGCGACCTTGGCCGCCATGTGCTCGTCGACGTGCTTCTCGATGCGGTTGAGCAGCTCCTCGTCGGCGATGCCTTCTTCCTTGGCCCATTCGTCGACCGGCAGGTCGATATCGAGCACGCGCGCCAGCTCTTCTTTCAGGCCGGCGACATCCCACTGCTCGGCATAGGCATGCTCGGGCACGTGCTTGGCGAC
>NZ_JAFAVV010000345.1 GCF_019242285.1 Bradyrhizobium sp. | reverse complement strand
GGGCGGGGCTGATCCGCTGGCCGACATCCGGGCTTCCGCCGATCTCGTCGTGATCGACGCGCCATGCTCGGGCACCGGCACATGGCGCCGTAACCCGGACGCCAAATGGCGCATGCGCCCGGGCGCGCTCGACATCCGCTTGAAGGACCAGGTCGAAGTGCTTGATCGGGCGGTGCCTCTGCTCAAGCCGGGCGGCCGCATCGCCTACATCACCTGTTCGGTCTTGAAGCCTGAAAACAATGAGCAAATTGATGCGTTCCTGAAGCGTCATGCCGGCTTTGCGGTGGTGCCACCGGCCGAAACGGCCGGCGTGCTCTGGGACAAGGCCGATGATTTTGCGGCGGCGGCGCTGCCATCGGCCGAGGGCTGGCTGATGACCCCGCGCCGGACCGGTACCGACGGGTTCTTCGTTTCGATCCTGCGCCGAATGGGGTGACGGATGCCTGACCTCAGGCCCGTGAATCGCCGGGAAAACCCGGAAAGGTGCGGTCTGGAAGGGTTGCGGGAGGGCGCGACGTCGCGTACTTCCTGTCCATGACAGCCGCCTCCAAAGCCCGCGAGTCGATGCCGCCGGTGGCCTCGGCACATGAGAAGATTCTGATTGTCGACTTTGGCAGTCAGGTAACCCAGTTGATCGCCCGCCGCGTCCGCGAGGAGGGCGTCTACTCCGAGATCGTGCCGTTCCAGAAGGCCGAAGCTGCTTTCAGGGTGATGAAGCCGAAGGCGGTGATCCTCTCCGGCGGTCCGGAATCGGTGCATGAGGAAGGCTCGCCCCGTGCCCCTCAGCTCATCTTCGAGTCCGGCGTGCCGGTGCTCGGCATCTGCTATGGCCAGATGACGATGGCGGCGCAACTCGGTGGCGAGGTCGAGGGCGGGCATCACCGCGAGTTCGGCCGCGCCGACGTCGAGGTGAAGGCGCCGAGCCGGCTGTTCGAGGGCGCGTGGTCGTCGGGCGAGCGCCATCCGGTGTGGATGAGCCATGGCGACCGCATCACAAGGATGCCGCCGGGCTTCGTCGTCGCGGGAACGTCGACGAACGCGCCGTTCGCCGTGATCCAGGACGAGGCGCGCAAGTACTACGGCCTGATGTTCCATCCCGAGGTGGTGCACACGCCCGACGGCGCCAAGCTGATCCGCAATTTCGTCCGCAAGGTCGCAGGGCTCACCGGCGACTGGACCATGCGCGCTTTCCACGAGGAAGCGATCGAGAAGATCCGCGCACAGGTCGGCCGGGGCAGGGTGGTCTGCGGCCTCTCCGGCGGCGTCGACTCCGCTGTCGCGGCCGTGCTGATCCACGAGGCGATCGGCGATCAGCTCACCTGCGTGTTCGTCGACCATGGCCTGCTTCGGCTGAAGGAAGCCGAAACCGTGGTTGACCTGTTCCGGCATCACTACAACATCCCGCTGGTGCATGTGGATGCCTCGAAGCAGTTTCTGGCCGAACTGGCCGGCGTCAGTGATCCCGAGGTCAAGCGCAAGACCATCGGGCGGCTGTTCATCGATGTGTTCGAGGCCGAAGCCAAGAAGATCGGCGGCGCGGAGTTTCTCGCGCAGGGTACGCTCTATCCCGACGTGATCGAGAGCGTGTCGTTCACCGGGGGCCCGTCGGTGACCATCAAGTCGCATCACAATGTCGGCGGCCTGCCTGAGCGCATGAACATGAAGCTGGTCGAGCCGTTGCGGGAATTGTTCAAGGACGAGGTGCGTGCGCTCGGCCGCGAGCTCGGCCTGCCCGAGATTTTCGTGGGCCGCCATCCGTTCCCGGGGCCGGGTCTCGCGATCCGCTGCCCCGGTGACATCACCAGGGAGAAGCTCGACATCCTGCGCAATGCGGACGCGGTCTATATCGACGAGATCAGGAAGGCCGGTCTCTACGACGCGATCTGGCAGGCCTTCGCCGTGCTGCTGCCGGTCAAGACCGTCGGCGTCATGGGAGACGGCCGCACCTACGAATATGTCGTGGGCCTGCGCGCGGTGACCTCGACCGACGGCATGACCGCCGACTTCTATGCCTTCGACATGAAGTTCCTGGGCCGGGTCGCGACCCGCATCATCAACGAGGTCAAGGGCGTCAATCGCGTGGTCTACGACGTGACGTCGAAGCCGCCGGGCACGATCGAGTGGGAGTGAGGGGGAACGGTTACTACTGCGTGGTTGGCGTAGCCTGGCAAGGCGTTGTCATCCTCTCTGGCACCGAAGACCTTGACCGGCATAGTGAGCATTTCTTATCCCGATTGAAGTCGGCGTTCCACCGCGTTTTCGTTGAGGGAGTATTGCAGCGCGGTTAATCGTAGAGAAAGCGACGGTCGATAGCTCTGGATTCCACAAGCTTCCGCGAATTGAGTATTTTGGCGCATCGCGGCGCGCAGAACGGCAGGAGCCAGCGACGCGAAGCTTCCGTTTTGCGAAATGAACAGTACGGTGTGCACCGGGATGATAAAAAAATGGCACCACAGCCAACCTGAGCGCGCTTGTGGCGCATATGCAGGAACTGAATTTTCTTAGGGAGGAGGCGGGCGAGTACTTACGTGCAGCCTCAGCTGTTCGACGCGGAATGATCGAAAATCGTAGGTTTGACTCCCACTCTCTCCGCCAGAAAACGAATTTTTGCGCCAACCTACGATTCCTAACCACGCGTTGATAGACGCCGGTGCTTGACATTGCGAGAAGTCAGGCTTTGGCGCTCGGCCGGGTCGAAACGACTTTGTACCATCTTTGGAGATGGCCGAGATGCTCGGGAGGCCTCACTTTCGCCCAGGCCGAAAATTCGACGGCGACCATGGCGCTGATGTCAGCTATCGTAAGTACGGTCCGCAGACAAACTCATTGTTGGCCAGGCGCGCATCAAGCCAGGAAAAGAAATGCTGTAGCCGAAGTCGCCCTCGTTCCGCGAGCGCCGGAATCTGTCCGAGGGATACAGGACCAGGCAAGGCTCTGCCCTTCAATCCGGGAGTGGCGTTGCGAAAAGCCTCCTGAGCGGCGTAGATCCCATCCCACTCGATCCGCCGCAGCCAGGATTCAATGACGGCTCTTTCCTCCGCGCTCCGCCCCATCAGGGGAGGACCGAGGTGGAGCTCTTCGAAGTAGCGGCATATCGCAATGATGTCGGTAATCGCCGCACCGCTGTCAAGTTCGAGTACGGGAAGCATGCAATCTGGATTCAGAGCACGGAACGCTGGACTGAATTGCTCGCCGTTTGCGCAAATCAACCTGCACGGTCGGCACCGTAAGGCCCTTCTCGGCAAGAAAAATACGAACGCGACGCGGGCTAGGTGCCGTCGCGCAATCGTAGAATATCATGAAAGCTCCCTTGCAATTGAAGTCTGCCGAATTGCCTCGCGGGCCGCTCCGGCACTCATTTGCCTATCAACATTGCAGCTATCGATGCGCGATTTCGGCCGTTCTCGAGCGAGGATTTCGGGATAGCGAGCAAGCCTTGACCAAAGATGAAGGAATAGTAGGCAAGCGCGCGCGTCGATGCATCGTTCGTCTCATATCCCAGTTGCGCAAACAGTCCGGTGACAAGCCTTAGCCGCTCAGCATCGATTTCCCTCACGCGCTTGCGGGCAATGAGGTCACGGCGCGCCCAGTCGCGTATGGCCATCTCGATCGCCATACCTCTCGGATTTGCGCGATCGAGATAAACATCCAGAATGCGCCGCAAGCGAACATCAGGTGCTTCACCGTTATCACCGACCTGTCCGCTGAGCGACAGGAGTCGACCGTCCCGCCACGAATCCAGAAGCTGGTCGAGCAAGTCGCTGCGGTCGCGGAAATGCCAATAGAAGCTGCCTTTGGTGACATTCAGCTCTTTTGCGAGCACTTCCACGCGAACTTCGTCGAGGCCGCCCTGGGCGAGCCTCCCCAGGGCCGCCTCTATCCACTCGGCACGACCCAGTCGCTCCGATACATTTGTACGTTTTCGCGGCATGAATATTGACACTCCGATCAGTCCAAGCTAGACGCTGTACGCTGCAGTATGGATGTCCATACGTTACAGTATTGTAAAAATCGTTTGAACCATTTGTTCAGGTGAATAGACGAATAGCCTTATGGCACGTTGAAGTCAGGCACCAGATTGTCCACCGGGAAATTGCTCGGCGGTCGCGCGCGCTTCGTCTCGCTGCCGCCGCTCTTTGGAGTAGCGCTCAATGGCAGGATCAGCAGAACTCGGGCAAATCGCGGCAAAAGCTGCGGACGACTTGATAGACCGCTTCCCGGCCTTCGTCAGCGCGACAGGGCCTGATCGCGAGCTCGTGGGCGTTGCCTTGTCCGGCATGGCGCGGGCCGGCCTGTTCGATCTTGGTTATCTCCGCTTCGATGCGGATCGCATCTCGGCCGAGGATATGAAGCGCGCTGTCTCCGTCGTTGCGGCGCTGGCCGCGAGATCATTGTCGCTCACAACCATCTACATGGTGAATGCGATTTTTGGCGGCGCCTTTGTCGCGCAGATGGCTACCTCACAGCAAAAACGCGACGTCCTGCCGGCAATTCGGGAGGGAAGGCTCCAACTCGCATTTGCAATGACCGAACCTGACGCCGGGTCCGACGCCTCCGCGATTGCGACCCAAGCGGTGGCGACCGGTCAGGGCTTTTTACTATCAGGAGAAAAGATCTTCACGACCGGCGCATCGTCCGCAGACTACATCTTGGTGGTCGCGCGCAACAGTGGCGACGAGAAACGCGCCGTGAGCTTGTTCCTCGTCCCGGGTGACGCAGAGGGCGTGAGCATTGAGCCGTTGGCGCGCGTGTCAGCAAATGCACACGCGTCGTGCCGGATGGCGATGCGCGACGTTCGTCTCGGTCCCAAGCAGCTCCTCGGTGGACCGGAACGGCTGGGGAAAGCCTGGCCCATCATGCGCGTCTCGGGCTCGCTCGAGCGCATCGTGGTGGCTGCGACAGCTGCGGGATTGGCGGATGCGATCATCGTTCGCGCCTTAAGTTTCGCTAAAGAACGTCGCCAGTTCGGCCAATCCCTGGTTTCGTTCCAGTCCCTGCAGCATCTCCTTGTCGAGATGCGAACGGCCCATGTCGGTATGGGGCTTTTTATCGAGCATGCCCTTCGGATGTTGGCTGAAGGTGAGCCCGAGCAGGCTGCGTCGATGGCCAAATACCACTGCGCCGAACAGCTGCAGGAGATTGTTGCAAAAGGCATGCGCATCATGGGAGGGCGCGCCTTCTTCTCGTTCGAGCAGATGTCGCGCTATTACTGCGAGGCGCCATTCAGCCTCTACGCCGGCGGAACGGCTGAAATCCAGAAGAATCTGATTGCGCGAAGCATGGGCATTGGCTGAACCGATGCAAAGATACGAGCTCGTTGGCTGCAACGCTTCACCATATTCGCGCAAATTGTTGGCAATCCTGCGCTACCGTCGCCTGCCTTACAACTGGCGGGTCCAGGATCCAGCGACATTGCCCTCTGAACTTGCGGGGCCGCTGCGATTGATGCCAATGCTGCGGGCGGCAGACGATAAGCGCTTCGAGTGCGACTCTACTCCCCTCGCGCAAATGCTGGAGGAGCGGCATCGGGATGCGCGGTCGATCATTCCGGACGACCCGGCGGCAGCATTCCTCTGCCACCTGATCGAGGATTATGCCGACGAGTGGTGCACCAAGATGATGTACTACTTCCGCTGGGGAGACCCGGAGACCGCGAGGGTTTGCGCGAGCTGGGTCATCCGTGACCTGCGACCGGAGCTGCGCGGGGCCGAGCGCGTTGCGGCAGAGAGGACGTTTTTCCAACGTCAACGCGACCGAAGAGAAATGGTCGGATGTGGGCCTGATAACGGTCCGTTGATTGAAGCGCATTTCTGCGAGTTGTTGCGCGCGCTGAGCCTGCTCGGTGGGTCCGATCAATACCTCTTTGGCACACGACCCTCGCTTGCCGACTTCGCGCTTTATGGGCAACTGTTCCAGCTCACCCTGGATGCATGGCCGCAGGCTATCGTGCGCCGCGATGCGCCGCTTGTGGAGAACTGGGTGTACCGTCTGGACGATGCGTCCGGCGTGGACGGCGCCTGGGATACACTCGACGCAGCCGCCAGCAATATCGGGAGAATGGCGATTCTGCGCCTGATTGGCCGCTGCTACCTGCCGTTCCTCGTGAGGAACGCCGCCGCGATTGCCAATGGTGAGCGCACTGTCAGCCTAGAGATCGATAACCGGCCGTACGCGCAGCCGGCATTCAAATACCAGGCAAGGTGCTTTCGCGAAATTAGGCGACGCTGGAACACGCTCGCCGAATCGGATCGATCAAGACTGTCACCATTGCTCGGCGAGACCGGTTGCTTGCCCTGTTTGAATGATAGCTTCACATAGCATGGGTGCACCGACACGTCCGCGTGGGGGCAAAAGTGGCGGTTCGCTTTCATGCAGCCCGGACCATTCCCGCTTGCTCAACAAGCTCCTGCACAATTTCGGCCGCGGGTTGGACACGTTTGACCGCACCGACAGACTCTCCCGCCCAGAGCGCCATTGCCCCGATCGCTCCTGTCGTCGTCTTATCGGCGACGCCACTCGCGAAGCGAAGGATCGGCACTCGCGTCCCATCCAGGCGGCTCGTCTCGCCGACGATATCACCCTGGAAGGCTTCCGCTGCTACGATGGCCGAGCGTAGAACGCGGTGCGGCGCGTCGGGCCAGGTGGCGGAAAACACCTCGGTGTAGACGGTGTCCTGCGCCTCAGCGCCAATCAGGGCAGCGACGTAGTCCGGATGCACGGCCGCCTCGGCCGCGGCGGCGAACCTCGTCCCGACGCGCACGCCGTCCGCTCCGGCCGCGAGGGCCGCCGCCACCCCTTGCCCCGTGCCGATGCCACCCGCCGCCAGCACCGGCACGTCGACCGCCGAGATCACCTCGCGGAGCAGTGTCATCATGGGAGTCGTCCCACGCACATGGCCGCCTGCCTCGATGCCCTGTGCGACGACGAAGTCACATCCCGCCTGGGCGGCCGCGATCGCCTCCTCCTGTGACCCGACTTGCCAGCAGGCCAGCGCGCCACCTGCGTGCGCCATCTCTACAAATCGACGTTCAGGCTCGCCATAGAAGAACTCGACGACTTTTGCGGCGCGCGCAGCGATCTCAATGCACGTCAGATCAAGGGGCGGGCGCATCGCCGAACCATTCAGGAATATCGGGGCCACGATGAAGTTGACTCCAAACGGCTTGTCAGTGAGCAAGCGTGTCCGCTCGAGCAGATCAGCGAGCGTGGCAGCAGTAAGCCCGGGCCGGCCGGTGCCCAGCATCCCGAGGGCACCGGCCTCCGACACTGCCGCCGCCAATTCCGGTGGTGAGCCCGCTCCCATGCCTGCCTGCTGAATCGGTAACGCGCAGCCAACGAGTTCTGTGAACCTCGTCGCGACCATCGTCGCCTCCCGTCTTTCAGTTGTTGTGCTCTCACGGTACACTTGTTGCGTGGCGGAGGCACCTGATTTGTCGAGCCTTGCTTCGGGTAAAGGAGACATGCTGGTCGGCGTCTGGGCTTGAGGGAAGGCCTCCGCGACTAGATCATGTCATCGTGACCACGTCTCCGAAGTTCGCGCTAGTCGCTCTGCACCTGGCAGCGTTTGCTCCGGGGCGCAAAGCGGACCAGTATGGCTGGCGCGCATTGGCGGGCGAACGCGAGGGGCATCGAACGACCGGGCCAGCCCTTTCCCGATCCCTGACGGTATTTGAAGCTACGCCGCACCAGTGCGGGATGGCAATCTTGGCTACGCAGGCTGGCGCTGATCAGTTGATCGACTCCGATAGGTACTGGAATCGACAGCATTGCGAGCGGCTCGAATTTTTCTGTGAATTCAAGACCGAAAAATTGCGGCGGCTATACCGTCGGGATTTCTACGTCAGACTTGAAGTTTTGTACTTGTAAATCAAGGACGTAACGTCGTCCGAAATGATCGAGTGGGACCGGCTGGGATCGCGAAATTTAGCGTAGCCTGGTGGAGTCGTTCTCGCTTTCTCGTTGAGGATGCTGACCGAAGTAGTGATATTGGCCTAGCCTGATCGAGGTCGGTGATCCACCGCGTTTTTGCTGTTGGAGCATTGCAGCGCGGCTAATCGTGCAGAAGGGCGCGGCAGCGGTGATCTCCTTCAAGACCCGGAAAATAACTTTGGACCCTGAGGTCGCTGCGGAATGTCACCCGACTTGCGGATCAGATTGGCGTCACCGAAATCGCCGTTCGACGAATCGCTTATGAACGCATTCGAAAGCCGGGTCACTGGCTCCTGTAGCGCAGCGCGTCGACAATCAGCGAGAAAGCGGACGAAGGTTGTCGCCGGCTGGGATAATAGAGGTGGTAACCGGAGAACGGCGTGCACCAATCTGACAGCACTCTGACCAGACGGCCCTGCGAGATGTATGGCTGCACGTGTCCCTCCGTGAGGTAGGCTAGTCCGAAGCCTTTGAGAGCTCCCTTCAGAAGAAGCCCTGCGCTGTTGAACACAAGCTGTCCATCCACGCGCACGTTGAGCTCGCGCCCGTTCTTCTCGAACTCCCACGCGTACAGGCTGCCGCCGTGGGTCGGTAGGCGGAGGTTGAGGCAGCTGTGCTGGGTCAAATCCTGCGGTGTTTTCGGGCGCTTACGTTCGGCGAAATAGCTTGGCGAGCCGACCACCGCCATTCGGAGATCCGGGCTGACGCGCACGGCGATCATATCCTTGGCGACGAGCTCGCCGGGACGAATGCCCGCATCGACCTGCTGCGCCACGATGTTGGTGAGCCCGTAATCGATGATCACCTCGACGTGGATGTCTGGGTACTGGGGTAGAATCTTCCCCAGCGCCGGCAGCAGGATCTCGGCGGCGGCATACTCCGTTGCAGTCAACCGCACGGTTCCGGCGGGCTTTTCGCGTAGCTCGCTGAGGGCAGCGAGATCGGCATCCATCTCGGTGAATTTGGGCCCGACGCTCAGGAACAGCCGTTCTCCGGCTTGAGTTGGAGTGACGCTCCGGGTCGTTCGGTTGAGAAGACGGACACCCAGCCGCTCCTCCAAGTTTCGGATGATCTGGCTTAGCGCCGATTGCGTCATACCGAGCTTTGCTGCGGCGCGCGTGAAGCTGCGTTCCCTCGCCACGGCGAGGAACGCCAGGATATCGCTGGCGTCGTCCCTGTTCATTGATAAGCCTGTCTAATGACTTCATTCGGATTTTATCACCTAATCGGACGGTGGCGGAAGCCTTAGTTTCCCATCAGCGATCAGGCGGCGGATCGCCCCGGAAAAAAGAGGAGTGGACCGGTAGCCCGCATCGACAGGACTGAGGATGGGGCAAATGACAGACGCATTTGATGGCCTGACCCGGTGTCGACTTGCCGCCGCTCTGGCGGCCGTCGTCTCCATGGCCTCATCGGGCTCCGCAGAGACGACATTCGCTGACGAAGTACGAGGAAGGGCGTCCATGCTTATTCGCTGCCACTTCGAGGAGAAGGCTTTCGCGGTTGGCTTGCTGGACAATCGCTCCGCTCGCGATCTGGCGACGATGCTGCCACTTGATCTCGTCATCGACGATTTTTCGACGAACGAGAAGATCGCCTACCTGCCGCGAAAGCTGACGGAAGAAGGCAGCGGTCCGTTCTCGAACGAAGCAGCAGGCGATCTCTGCTACTACGCGCCATGGGGCAACCTCGCCTTCTTTCATGGCGGCTACAAATATTCGAGCGGCCTGATCCGCGTCGGCCGTCTCGATGATGGTCCACAGCTGCTGCTCACGCGCGGCAAGTTCGCGCTGCGCATCGAGCATCTTCCACCAGCCTGACAGGAGGAATGATCATGCTTGCTACAGTCATGTACGGGCCGCGAGACGTCCGTTGCGAACAAGTCGACGACCCGAAGATTCTCAAGCCGACGGATGCAATAATAAAGTTGTCGGCGACCTGCATCTGCGGGTCCGACCTGTGGCCGTATCGCGGATTGCAGCCGACGGATGGTCCGGCTCACATGGGTCACGAATACTGCGGCATCGTCGTTGAGGTCGGCAGCGAAGTCAGAACTGTCCGCCCTGGCCAGTTCGTCGTCGGTTCGTTCTGCTTGTCCGATAATACTTGCCCGCACTGCAAGTTCGGCTTTCACTCCTCCTGCGTCCGGCGCGAGTTCATGACGGGAGCGCAGGCACCGTACGCGCGAGTGCCCCTGGCCGACGGAACGCTTGTCGCCACCGCTGAGGTGCCAGAAAAAGATCTCGTGCCGCACTTGCTGGCGACGTCCGATGTCCTCGGGACGGGCTGGTACGCTGCCTATGCCGCCAACGTTCGGTCCGGATCGACGGTGGCCGTCGTGGGCGACGGAGCCGTTGGACTGATGGGCGTTCTGGCAGCCAAGGAGATGGGGGCCGAACGTATCATCGCGATGAGCCGGCACAAGGCTCGGCAGGAATTGGCACGCGAGTTCGGCGCGACGGACATCGTCGCGGAACGCGGGAGTGCAGGCATTGAGCGCGTGAAAGAGCTCACGCAGGGCGTCGGGGCCGAGTCGGTTCTGGAATGCGTCGGCACCCGGGAATCCATGACTCAAGCCATCGATTCCGTGCGTCCCGGCGGCTCGATCGGTTATGTCGGAGTGCCTCACGGCGTGACTTTCGACGGTCAGGCGATGTTTTTCGCGCAACGTCGAATGCTGGGCGGACCGGCCCCGGTCCGTCGCTTCCTGCCCGATCTGATGGATCGCGTTCTGAAGGGCAGGATCAAGCCCGGCAAGGTGTTCGATCTCACGCTGCCTCTCGCCGACGTCGCAGAGGGCTACCGCGCGATGGACGAGCGGCGTGCGATCAAGACGATGCTCACGGTGTGAGTAGAGGCCTCATTGCATGTCGGTAACAACGCTCCCAACGCCCGCCGCGGTGCAGAGCCTCGCCGCGACCTTGCTGCCGATCATGGGGTTGGTGTTCGTCGCCTTCCTCGTCATCGGCATCGCGATGCCGGTCCTTCCACTTCACGTCCACGATGGATTGGGGCAGGGAACGTTCGTGGTCGGCCTGGTCGCCGGCAGTCAGTTCGCGGCGTCTCTGGTCTCGCGACCTTGGGCAGGCAACTTTTCGGACAGCAAAGGAGCCAAGCGCGGCGTGATCGTCGGGCTGCTCGCTGCCGCTGTTTCAGGGTTGCTTTACCTCGTTTCACTTTATCTTACTCCCGTCCCACTGGCCTCCGTGGCGATAGTGCTGCTGGGGCGAGGACTTCTGGGCGGTGCCGAGAGCTTCATCATCACGGCGGCGGTGAGCTGGGGGCTGGCGCTCGTCGATGCCGGCAACACGGGCAAGATCATTGCGTGGATTGGCATGGCGATGTTCGCGGCCTTCGCGATCGGCGCGCCCGCTGGCTCCGCCCTCTACGCGGAGTACGGCTTCGCTGCAATCGCGGTGGCGACCGCCGGGGCGCCTCTTGTTCCCTTAATGCTCGTCGCGCGGCTTCCCGCCGTTGCCCCGACGCACGACGCCCGCTTCTCGTTCGTCGAAGTGATCGGCGCCGTCTGGGTGCCGGGCCTCGGCTCGGCCCTCGGTAGCGTGGGATTCGGAGCCGTGACTACGTTCGTCGCCTTGCTGTTCGCGAACCACGGATGGGACAATGGATGGCTCGCGTACACCGCCTACGCGGTTGCCTTCATCATAGCCCGGATATTCCTCAGCCATGTGGCCGACAAGGTCGGCGGAGCCAAAGTCGCGCTGATGTGCACGGTCATCGAAGCCGCAGGACAGGCGCTGATCTGGAGGTCCTCTCGACCCGAGATGGCGTTGCTGGGCGCTGCAATGACCGGCTTCGGCTTCTCGCTGGTCTATCCGGGGTTTGGCGTCGAGGCTGTCCGCCGCGTTCCGGCGCACAGCCGCGGCCTGGCCATGGGCGCCTACACTGCATTTCTCGATCTCGCCCAAGGGCTCGCCAGCCCTGCGCTCGGATTGATCGCGACGGGGGCGCGGTTGAACGTCGTGTTTCTCGTTAGCGCGGGGACCGTGCTCTGCGCAGCACTCGTCGCGTCGTGGCTGATGGCGCACCCGACAGATCTGGAAGGATACACGCAATGAGAATGCTCGCAGCGGCCTTGTTTTCAATCTGCCTGTTCGCCGTCGCGGGGCAGGCATCTACCGAAGGAGCAAAGACCATGTCAAAGCCGGAAGACGTCAGCGCGGTTGCGCCAGCCCTGGAAGGCTACGCGCAAAAATTTGTCCAGGGCGATCTGTGGAAGCGACCGGGTCTCTCGCCTCGAGACCGCAGCATCGTCACGGTCACGGCGCTCATCGCCCGTGATCAGACAGTGGAGCTGCCGTACTACCTAGGTCTTTCGCTCGACAACGGCGTGAAGCCGTCGGAGATATCGGAGATCATCACGCATCTGGCCTTCTACACTGGCTGGGCTAACGCGATCGATGCGATTCCAGCAGCGAAGGAAGTCTTCAAGAGCCGCGACATCGGCGCCGATCAACTCCCCGCGGCCTCGGGGCCGCAGCTACCGCTGGACGAGGCGGCGGAGAAGCAGCGGGCCACGCGCGTCGCAGAGCAGTTTGGACAGATCACGCCAAGCCTTGTCCAGTACACGAGCGACGTGCTGTTCCGGGACCTCTGGCTCAGGCCGGCGCTGGCGCCGCGCGACCGCAGCCTGGTCACCGTGAGCGCGCTGATCGCCACCGGTCAGGTTGCGCAGATCACCTATCACCTGAACCGTGCAATGGACAACGGGCTGACGCGGGAGGAAGCCGGCGAGGTGCTCGGCCATCTCGCCTTCTACGCCGGCTGGCCGAACGCGTTTTCGGCGGCGCCGGTCATCAAAGACGTCATCGAAAAGCGACCGCACTGAAGGAAACGGCAATGCCTCACGTCGTCGTCAAACTCTATTCGGGCAGATCCGAGGGCCAGAAGCAGGCGCTCGCGCAAGCGGTCACGGAAGTGGTGACGCGCGCGCTTGGCACACGCATCCGCTCGGACAGACGCTGATCGTCACCGCCGGTCTCGGGTGGGTGCAGCGCGATGGCGGACCGATCGAGGAGATCCACGCCCGCGACGTGGTGTGGTTTCCGCCGGGCCTGAAGCATTGGCACGGCGCTTCGCCGACGATAGCCATGACGCACATCGCCATTCAGGAGTCTCTCGACGGAAAAAACGTCGACTGGATGGAGAAGGTGGCCGACGACCAATATCGGAAGTGAGGTCTGCGATGCACGGGTGGAACAGCGATGAGTTACGCAAGATCGCGGATGCCGACGACCTGCATGTCTCCCCGTTTTAGGGAAGACGGGACGACGTACGGGCGCCGACATGGATCTGGTCCGTGGCGTTTGACGGCGCTCTCTACGTTCGCGGCTACAACGGCCAGGACTCCAGGTGGTATCAAGCGGCTGCGCGGCACAAGGGCGGGCGGATTCTCGCCGCTGGGCTCGCCAAGGAAGTGACCTTCGAACCGATCGAAGGGCCGATCCTGGATTCGATCGACGAGGCATATCGCGCCAAGTATCGCGGCAGTCGATATCTCGAACCGATGATCGGCGCGCGCGCCCGGTCCGCGACCCTCAAGATCATGCCGATTGAAGGGAGAGAGTCGTGAATGCGATGCAACTTTGCGTCTATAAGTCGTCGCTGCTGGACACGGCGCTGGGGGGCGCCGCCGTCGCCCAGGAAGCAAGCGGACAGTACGTCCAAGTGGCGGAGATCGAGGTCGATCCCGCCCAAATGGATGCCTACCGGGTCGCCGTGCAGTCCAGAACCTCTTCTTTGGCCGTCTCACGCAGCACGTCCATCTCCGGCAAGTTACTGAAGAACTAACGACGTCTTAAGTGTCATAAAGGACGAACGGACCTATTTGTTCCGCGACGCAGGATTGCTCGATCTTCGATGGCTATCGCCGCGGTCGCTCCCCTTCACGCACGACGTCTTTTGCGTTCTTGTCGGACCTCAGACCCAGATAGACGGGCTGTCGCAACTCGCCCTTGCTGGTCCATTCCGCGAATTTCACCTCGGCCACCAGGGACGGCCGGACCCAGGTCGTCACGGCTTCGTCCTTCACCTTGGCGGGGAAAGGAGACTTCGTCGCCCTCAGTTTCATAAGCTTTCGGTGAAGCGCTTCGAGCGTGTTGTGGCTGAAGCCGGTCCCGACATGTCCGATGTACCGCCAATCCTTTCCATCTCTTACGGCGAGGACCAGGGCGCCGAAGAACGGCCTTGTTCGCTTTGGTGCCGTGAAACCCGCAATAACGACCTCCTGCTGCTGCGCAGTCTTCACCTTGAGCCAGTCGGCTGTTCGGATTCCGGAGGAGTACGGGCTGTCGGCGCGCTTTGCCATGATGCCTTCGAGGCGCTTGCGCTCGGCCTCGGCA
>NZ_JAFAVV010000188.1 GCF_019242285.1 Bradyrhizobium sp. | reverse complement strand
CCGGCAGCGGCGACGACGAGGCGGCCTCGCGCGAAGCCGGGGCCGACGCCTTCCTGCTCAAGCCTGTGTCTCCGCGGGCTTTAGCGACTGCGCTGCTTGAAGCGACACGCCGCGCGGCAGCCGCGACTTGATGATCGCCGCATTCAGTTCGCCGCCGAACACGAAGATCGCCGCGATGAAATAGAGGAACACCAGCGCGATGATGACCGAGGCCAGCCCCGCATACATCGTGACATAGCGGTTGGCGAACCGCGCCAGATATTCGCCGAATACGATACCCGACACCAGCGAGGCCACGAAGGTGAAGACGATGCCCGGCAAGATTTGCAGGAAGCTCCGGCGCCCGGCCGGAAGCCAGGCATGCAGGATGAAAAGGGCGGCGATCAGTGCCGCGATAGTGATGCCGTAGCGGGCCAGATGGAGAATCTGCTCGTTCGACTCGACGATCAGGGGAATGTAATGCCGTGCCGCTTCCAGGATCAGCGGACCGAGCACGATCAGAAATGCCATGGCGAGCGCGGAAAAGGCCGCCACCAGGGTGTAGCCGATCGATTCCAGGCGCAGCCAGTACCAGCGACGCGGCTCGACCACCGCGTAGGCGCGGTTGAGCGCGACCCGGAGCGCCTCGACGCCGTTCGAGGCGAAATACAGCGAAAGTGCGGCGCCGATGGTCAGCGCATTGGTGCTGGTCGTGGTCAGGACGTCGTGGATCTGTCCCGAGACCGTATCGGCCACCTGCTGCGGCCAGGTCTGGAACATCAGCGCCGTCGCCTGGTCGGCGAGATCCTTGGAGCCGAAAAAGCCGGCCAGCGACGTCAGCACGATCACGAACGGAAACATTGCCATCAGGGTCGACAGCGCGATGTGGCTGGCGATGGCCCAGCCGTCGTCGGCAAGGAACGTGTAGAAAGCGTCCATGGTGACGTGGAAGACGTAGCGAACAGGCTTCACAATTCACTCTCAGCGGCGACGGTGCCCCGGGCTTCGATCCGGCGACGCACCATACCAGATCGTGGCGAGGCCGTTCGCGCCGCTTCCGGTTGGCGGACGGCTTTGCACAGTGTTATGTAGCGACGATGGCTGCCATTTTAAGCAAGATCATTCTTCCCATCGCCGTCGGCGCGGTCGCGCTGGTGCTGCTGCTCGGCCTCTTCAACATGATGCGGGGCGGCTCGCCGAACCTGTCGCAGCGGCTGATGCGTCTGCGCGTGCTGCTGCAATTCGTCGCCATCATCATCACGATGTTCGCGCTGTGGGTCATGGGTCGGTAACAACCGGAGTCCGGCATGGTCGTGCTCAATCGAATCTATACCCGCACCGGTGACGACGGCACGACGGCTCTCGGCAATGGGGAGCGCCGCCCCAAATACGACTTGCGCATCGCGGCCTATGGAACCGTGGACGAGACCAATGCCGCGATCGGCGTGGCGCGGTTGCACCTGAACGATCTGCCCGCGGTGGACTCGATGCTGGCGCTGATCCAGAACGACCTGTTCGATCTCGGCGCCGATCTCGCGGTGCCCCAGCGCGAGGGCAAGGCCGAGCGCCTGCGGATGCTCGCGAGCCAGGTCCAGCGGCTGGAGCGCGACATCGACGGCCTGAATGCCGACCTCGCGCCGCTGACCTCGTTCGTGCTGCCGGGCGGGACGCCGGCCGCCGCCCATCTGCATCTGGCGCGCACCATTTGCCGCCGGGCGGAGCGGGCGATGGTGGAACTCGCCGGCAAGCCCGACGAGCCGGTCAACGAAGCCGCAATCCAGTACGTCAACCGCCTGTCGGATTTCCTCTTTGTTGCGAGCCGTGCGGCCAACCAGAACGGCGCCGGGGACGTGCTCTGGGTCCCCGGCCAGAGCCGTTAAGGATGGCCGGGCCTGGGGGTGATTTTTGCCCCTCGCGCGTTGACCGGGGTGGGCGAGCGCTTTAGGTTCCACGCAAAGCCTATCAACCCCTGAATTCGCGCTGAAAGAGGATCGATGAAGGTTCTGGTGCCGGTGAAACGGGTGGTCGACTACAACGTGAAGGTCCGCGTCAAGAGCGATGGCTCCGGCGTCGAGCTTGCCAACGTCAAGATGTCGATGAATCCGTTCGACGAAATCGCCGTCGAGGAGGCCCTGCGGCTGAAGGAGGCCGGCAAGGCAACCGAGGTCGTGGTGGTATCCATCGGCCCCGCGCAGGCCTCCGAGACCATCCGCACCGGGCTCGCGATGGGTGCCGACCGCGGCATCCTGGTGAAGGCCGACGGC
The DNA here is from genome assembly GCF_019242285.1 of Bradyrhizobium sp. Classification (GTDB taxonomy): domain Bacteria; phylum Pseudomonadota; class Alphaproteobacteria; order Rhizobiales; family Xanthobacteraceae; genus Bradyrhizobium. Next base: position 8,903 of record NZ_JAFAVV010000188.1, on the reverse strand, counting down.
AATGTCGAACCGCTGGCGGTGGCCAAGATCCTGAAGAAGGTCGCCGAGGAGGAGCAGCCGGGCCTGATCATTCTGGGCAAGCAGGCGATCGACGACGATTCCAACCAAACCGGCCAGATGCTGGCTGCTCTGCTCGGCTGGTCGCAGGCGACCTTCGCCTCCAAGGTCGAGGTCGACGGCGCCGATTTCAAGGTCACGCGCGAGGTCGATGGCGGCCTCCAGACGGTGAAACTCATGGGGCCCGCGATCGTAACTACCGATCTGCGGCTGAACGAGCCGCGCTACGCCTCGCTGCCGAACATCATGAAAGCCAAGAAGAAGCCGATCGCCGAGAAGACCGCCGCCGATACCGGCGTCGATCTCACCCCGCATCTGGAAATCCTCAGGACATCGGAGCCGCCGGGCCGCAAGGGCGGCGTCAAGGTCAAGGACGTCGCCGAACTCGTCTCGAAGCTGAAGAACGAAGCGGGGGTTCTCTGAGATGACCACGCTGTTGCTTGCCGAGCATGAGCACGAAACCCTCAAGGACGTCACCAACAAGGCGCTGACTGCCGCGGCCCAGCTCGGCGGCGACGTGCATGTCCTCGTCGCCGGCGGTGGCGAGGGTACCAAGGCGGCTGCGGAAGCTGCCGCCAAGCTCGAGGGTGTCAAGAAGGTGCTGCTGGCCGAAGGTCCGGCCTACGCGCACGATCTCGCCGAGCCACTGGCCGCGCTGATCGTGTCGCTGGCGGGGGGCTATGACGCCTTCGTGGCGCCTGCGACCTCGCGCTTCAAGAACGTGATGCCGCGCGTCGCCGCGCTGCTCGACGTGATGCAGGTGTCCGAGATCATCAAGGTGGTCGCGCCCGATACGTTCGAGCGGCCGATCTATGCCGGCAACGCGATCCAGACCGTGAAGTCCAAGGATGCCAAGAAGGTCATCACGGTCCGAACCTCGACATTCGCGGCCACCGGCACGGGCGGCAGCGCGCCGGTCGAGAGCGCCACCGCAGCGGCCGATCCGGGCCTCTCCAGTTTCGTTGGCGAGGAGGTGGCGAAGAGCGACCGCCCCGAGCTGACCTCGGCCAAGATCATCGTCTCCGGCGGCCGCGCCATGCAAAGCCGGGAGAATTTCGCCAAATATATCGAGCCGCTGGCGGACAAGCTGGGTGCGGGCGTCGGCGCCTCGCGTGCCGCCGTCGACGCCGGCTATGCGCCGAACGACTGGCAGGTCGGACAGACCGGCAAGGTGGTGGCTCCGGAACTCTATGTCGCGGTCGGCATTTCCGGTGCGATCCAGCATCTGGCCGGCATGAAGGACTCCAAGGTGATCGTCGCGATCAACAAGGACGAGGATGCGCCGATCTTCCAGGTCGCCGATTATGGCCTGGTGGCCGACCTCTACCAGGCCGTCCCCGAGCTGACCGAGCAACTCGGCAAGCTCGGCAAATGATATCGAAACGCCGGCCGGCGAGATCGCCGGCCGGCGTTGTTGTTGCAAGGAATGGGCAGGCGCGCGCCGCGCGCTGTTGGATGACACGATGGCGATGATCAAGAAGGTCGGTGTGATCGGCTCGGGCCAGATGGGCAACGGCATCGCGCATGTCGCGGCGCTGGCCGGTTTCGACGTGGCGCTCAACGACCTCTCGGCCGATCGACTGAAGTCCGCGCTTGCGACCATCAATGGCAACCTCTCGCGTCAGGTCGCCAAAAAGGTCATCACCGAGGAGGTCCGCAACCAGGCACTCGGCCGGATCGTGCCGACCGACAGCATCGATGGATTGGCGGACTGCGATCTGGTGATCGAGAGCGCGGTGGAGAAGGAGGAGGTCAAGCGCAAGATCTTCCACGACCTCTGCGTCGTGCTGAAGGCCGACGCGGTGATCGCCTCCAATACCTCCTCGATCTCGATTACGCGGCTGGCGGCAACCACCGACCGGCCGGAGCGCTTCATCGGCATTCATTTCATGAACCCGGTGCCGCTGATGGAGCTGGTCGAGCTGATCCGCGGCATCGCCACCGACGATTCGACCTTCGAGGCGGCCAAGGAGTTCGTCGGCCGGCTCGGCAAGCAGGTCGCGGTGTCGGAGGATTTCCCCGCCTTCATCGTCAATCGCATCCTGCTGCCGATGATCAACGAGGCGATCTACACGCTCTATGAAGGCGTCGGCAACGTGGAGGCCATCGATGCGGCCATGAAGCTCGGGGCTCACCATCCGATGGGCCCGTTGGAGCTCGCCGATTTCATCGGCCTGGATACCTGCCTGTCGATCATGCAGGTGCTGCATGAGGGGCTCGCCGATTCCAAATACCGTCCGTGCCCGCTACTCGTGAAATATGTCGAGGCCGGCTGGCTCGGACGCAAGACGCAGCGCGGCTTCTACGACTATCGCGGACCCAAGCCGATCCCGACGCGCTAGTTCGGCTCGCGCCGATGCATGAACACTTCGCGGGTGCGGCAAGTCGGTCGACTGCCGCCTCAGCATCAACATCATACCGACGGCATTCAGCCGTGCTCGCTAATAATTTGCAGAACCTGGCGGTTCTGCCCTGATTCGAACTTAGTGATATCGTGGCTTGAGCGAGGCTCGGCGGCGGAAGCGAAAGACTGTCCGGTGCCGGGCGGCAGCGCTTCTCATGTGGCTGGCAAGGGCGCTGTTTGCCGGGAGTGAGTAGAGTAACGGTCTCAATGGCGAAACCGCTTTGTGTTGATATCAGGTGTGACGCGATGCGGTCTCGCTTGATGCGCGATTCATGCGCCCCGACAGTTTGTCGTTTTCATTGCGAAAGGTCATTGGTCGGCATCTCCCGTTCCGGGAGCTTTCTTCTTTGTGAATCTTGACGCCCGTTTGATCGGAGCAAGTCCCGCGGCGATCGAATATCAGAGGACTCACAGGAAGGAAGTTGATGAGTGTCGACGGCAGGCCGGAGCAGAGGAGCCCGCAGGATCCAATTCAATACGCACCGCGCCGGACTCGCGAAAGCCCGGCGAAATTGCCATCTGACGCCGGCGGGGCCGAGCTTCGGTCCCAAGGCAATCTCGTGCCGGCGGCCGGCTTGTTCCAGCGGGCAATGGTTCCGGCTTCGCATTTCCTATTTCGTGAAGCGCTGCGGCGCCCGCTCGACGCGCAGGCCTTGGCCGAGCTTTCGGCACTGGCGCGTGAATACGAGGGGTCGCCGATGCTGTTCGGCTCGGTCGCTCGCCTCGTTGCGGCGGTCGGATTCTCGGCCGTCGTTGCTCTATTGGTTGCGATCATGATGCCGGGTTTCCGGCAAGCCGACACCGCATCATTCCCGGCGGCGAAGGTTCAACAATATTCCGCGGCCCCGTCCGTGCGATCGCAGGATCAGCGGTCGAGCGACGAGGCGGCCAAACCTGCGATTACCGAATTTCGATCCCTGCTTGCGCGGTCGGGAGAGCCGACCGCGCCGGCCGATCGCGATCAATCCAATAAGCTGCTGCAGCAATTCATGCAGTGGCAAAAAAAAACTCCGGCGGAGGACGCCCAGAAATGAATACTCGCAGAAAAAGACATGTTTGATCCATGGATCAACATTTCCTTCGAGGGCTGCATCGCGGCCAACATCCTGATCGACGCTCTCAAACGATGTGGTCCGCAATTCGACACCGAGAAGCTCGTGGACGTGCTCGAGAACACGCACAATCTGGACCTCGGTCTCGGAACGCCGCTCAGCTTTGGCCGCGGCGAGCACCAGGCCTCGCACAAGGTCTGGGGAACGCAGCTCGAGCCGGACGGAAAGTACGAGTCGATCGACCTCGAATGACGGCTGCAAGCCGCCCGCGGCCGGCCCTTCGCCATGGTCCGCCGGGGCGAACCGTGCGTCCGACTACCCTTGTCACCTGGACGCGGTCAATTCTGCCGATCTCTACCGCTCGTTAATACCTCCGGCGTAAGGTACCGCCGGAAGTCGAGGTGTTGCGTATGGACATGAGCTTGGTGGGCGCCATGCTGGCGGCGCAGGCAGGGGCCATCCAGACGAAGGTGGCCGACAGCCTGTTGAAATCGAACCTGGATTCGCAGGCCGCCAACGTTCAGACGCTGCTCGGCGCAGCCGACCAGGGCGCCAGTTCGCTGGCCAATGTGGCAGCCGGCATCGGCACCGGCCTCGATATTTCGGTCTGATATCAGCTCTTTCCGCTAAAATGCGGCTGCCGCCGGCTTGATCGCGGCGGTGATCAGCTTGACCGCGTCATCGCTGTCCCACTGCGCGGGGCCTGCAATCGTCGCGATCTCGCAACCCTGGTTGTCGATGAGCACGGACGTGGGCATGCCCAGCGCCCTGCCGATCGCCTTGAGATCCTGAAAGACCTTGGCGTCCTGGTCGTTGAAGTAGCCGAGCCGGTCGAGCTTTCCCTCTTTCAGGAAATTCTTCACTTTTTCAGCGTCGCGTGTGTCGATGTTGACCGCCACCACCTCGAAGTTCGGTCCCTCCAGCTTCTCCTGCAGGCCCTCGAGCGCCGGCATCTCCTTGCGGCAGGGCACGCACCAAGTCGCCCAGAGGTTCAATAATACTGTCTTGCCGCGCCAGTCGGACAGCTTCTTCGGCTGGCCGTCGGCATCCTGGAAGGCCAGATCGGGCAGGCGCAGCGGGCTCGAGGCCATGGTGAGCGCCGCGACCTCGCCATGGGCGAGCGGCGCGATCTTGCGGGCGGTTTCCACAGCCGGGCGGCAGGCGGGATCGCCGGAGGCCCGCTTCAGGCCGCCGACCCCGAAAATCCCGGCATAGCCGATAGCGCCGCCAATCAGCACCGCGAGGACCGCGATCGGAATCCGGCGCGCCGCCATGGGGACAGGTTTGGGGTGTTCGGGCATATCGTTTGTCATGCTGGCTCAGATACGGCTATGCAGAGGCCTATATTACGGCCGGCGCGAGCCGGCAAACGGCCAGGGCCGGTCCGCGCGCGGATGTGAACGAGGATCATCGGGCAAGGGATCATGAGCAACCAGATGTGGGGCGGACGGTTTTCCGAGCGTCCCGATGCGATCATGGAGGAAATCAACGCCTCCATCGACGTCGACCGGCACCTCTACGCCCAGGACATCGCCGCCTCGAAGGCCCATGCGGCGATGCTGGCGGCGCAGGGCATCATCAGCGCGGAGGACGCGAACGGCATCGGCCAGGGCCTGGACACCGTGCTGTCCGAGATCCGCAAGGGCACTTTCGACTTCAAGCGGTCGCTTGAGGACATTCACATGAATGTCGAGAGCCGGCTGGCGGAGCTGATCGGTCCCGCCGCGGGAAGGCTGCACACCGCGCGCTCGCGCAATGACCAGGTCGCGACCGATTTCCGGCTCTACGTCCGCGACGCTATCGACGAATTCGACGCCGCGCTGGCTGCCTTCCAACGCGCCCTGGTCAAGCGCGCCATCGAGCATGCCGGCACCGTGATGCCGGGCTTCACGCATCTACAGACGGCGCAGCCGGTGACCTTCGGGCATCATCTGCTCGCCTATGTCGAGATGGCCGCGCGCGACCGCGGCCGCTTTGCCGATGCGCGCAGGCGGCTGAACGAATCCCCGCTCGGCGCCGCGGCACTGGCCGGCACCTCGTTTCCGATCGACCGCGAGGCCACCGCCGAGGCGCTCGGATTCGAACGGCCGATGGCCAATTCGCTCGATGCCGTGTCCGACCGCGACTTCGTGCTGGAGACGCTCTCGGCCGCCGCGATCACGGCCGTTCACCTGTCGCGTTTTGCCGAGGAGATCGTGGTCTGGACCTCGCCGCTGGTCGGCCTGGTTCGGCTGAGCGACAAGTTCACCACCGGCTCCTCGATCATGCCGCAGAAGCGCAACCCTGACGCGGCCGAGCTGGTGCGCGCCAAGACCGGCCGGGTGATCGGCGCGCTCACCGCGCTCCTGATCGTGATGAAGGGGCTGCCGCTCGCCTACCAGAAGGACATGCAGGAGGACAAGGAAGGCGCAATCGAGGCCTTTGCCGCGCTGTCGCTCGCGATCCGCGCCATGACCGGCATGGTCGAGGATCTGGTGCCGGATGAAGCGCGGATGAAGCTGGCCGCCGGCGACGGCTATGCCACGGCGACCGATCTCGCCGACTGGCTGGTGCGGACGCTGAACATGCCGTTCCGCGATGCTCACCATGTCACCGGACGAATCGTCGCCCGGGCGGCGAAGGACGGCGTCGCCCTGCACCAACTGTCACTCCAGGCCATGCAGGAGATCGAGCCGCGGATCACCGCTGAGGCGCTGCGCGTACTGTCGGTGGAAGCCTCGGTGCAAAGCCGGACCAGCTTCGGCGGCACCGCGCCGGACAACGTGGCTTCTCAGGCACAGGCCTGGGCAAAACGGCTGGAAAGCGAGCGAAAGTAGGGCTGGCAAGCAAATTTCGCTGCAATTTCATGGTCCACGGACCCTCGCCAGAGCAGGGCAATGTTTGTATGGTGCGGCCCGCATTGGGGATCCTGTCGTGAATCGTAACTTCCGCCCGACGGCTTCGGGATGGGCCATCATTCTGCTGAGCGCGGCGTCACTCGTGCTCGGTGCGTGCGGGCGCAAGGGCCCGCTGGACCTGCCGCCCACCGCCTCGGCACCGACCGCTTCGGCGGCGCCGGCGACGACCGAGACGCAGTCAGATGCGGCGAGCAAGGGAACCACCCTGTTCGGCTCGAACTATACCGCGGACGCGCCGCCCCAGGCCGCCAGGGGCCAGAAGAAGTCGTTCCTGCTTGATCCGCTGCTCGGACCCGGGCCTCACGATTGAGACGGGAAGCAGCTCGCGTCGGGGCTGATTCGGCGCGCCGCCGGCTTGGCTCGCCCTCGCCGATCTTGACATTCGCCGGAATTTTTCCGCAATTGCGCCCGCGAACGCGAAGGTCAGGCGAGTCCCATGAACCATTTCGACTATCGCGACGGCGTGCTGCACGCCGAGGCGGTCAACCTCGCCGACATTGCGCGGGCCGTCGGCACGCCGTTCTATTGCTATTCGACCGCGACGCTGGAGCGACACTACCGCGTCTTCGCGGAGGCGTTCGCCGGCGAGAAGATTCTCGTCTGCTACGCCATGAAGGCCAATTCCAACCAGTCGGTGCTGCGCACGCTGGCGAAGCTCGGCGCCGGCGCCGACGTGGTGTCGGGCGGCGAGTTGCAGCGGGCGCTTGCCGCCGGCATCCCGCCGCGGAAGATCCTGTTCTCCGGCGTCGGCAAGACCGAGGCCGAGCTGCGGGCCGCGCTCGCCGCCGACATCCTCTGCATCAACGTGGAATCCGAGCCGGAGCTCGAGCTGCTCTCACGGCTGGCCAAGGAGACCGGCCGACTTGCGCGGATCTCGGTGCGGGTGAACCCGGACGTCGACGCCGGCACACATGCCAAGATCTCCACCGGCAAGTCCGAGAACAAGTTCGGCATCCCGCTGTCGCGGGCGCGCGAGGTCTATGCCCGTGCGGCCAGGCTGCCGGGCATCGAGGTGACCGGCACCGACGTTCACATCGGCAGCCAGATCACCGACCTCGGCCGCATGGAGGAGGCGTACCGCATCCTCGCCGAATTCGTGCAGACGCTGCGCGCCGACGGCCACACCATCTCGCATGTCGATTTCGGCGGCGGGCTCGGCATTCCCTATTACAGGGACCGCGAGGCGCCGCCCGCGCCCGACGCCTATGCCGCCATGGTCAAGCGCGTCGCCCACAATCTCGGCTGCACGCTGATGTTCGAGCCGGGGCGGATGATCGTCGGCAATGCCGGCATTCTGGTCGCCCGGGTGATCTATGTGAAGCATGGCGAGGCCAAGAATTTCGTCGTGATCGACGCGGCGATGAACGACCTGATCCGGCCGACGCTGTACGAGGCGCATCACGACATTCTGCCGGTGGTGCAGGACAAGCGCGCCCGCATCGTCACGGCCGACGTGGTCGGTCCGGTCTGCGAGAGCGGTGACTATCTCGCGCTCGACCGCAAGCTGAGTGAGCCGAAGCCCGGTGATCTGCTCGCGATCATGACGGCCGGCGCCTATGGCGCCGTGCAGTCCGGCACCTACAATACGCGGCCGCTGGTGCCGGAAGTGCTGGTCAAGGAGAACCAGTATGCCGTGGTGCGCCCGCGCCTCGACGTCGAGGCGCTGATCGCGATGGATAGGCCGGCGCCGTGGTTGTGACGGTCGAACGCTGAGCCGCGTTGTCAGGCGGCTCGATGAGGCAGCGCGTTGCGCGATCCCGTTCGCTCGCAACGACGGTTCACTTCCCCGTCGCGCCGCCGCCCTTTCCGCTGCCGCCGACCACGACGCCCGCCGCCTTCTCGATCGGCTGGATCGCGGCCGTGAAGTCCGACTCCGGGCCCATCTGGGCGATGACAGTCTCCCATAGCCGGCCGACTGCTTCTGCGACCTCCATCCTGAGCCCAAGGCACTTCATTTCCTCGAGCGCGAGCCGGACGTCCTTCACCATCAAGCCGGTGGCAAAGCCGAAATCGAACGAGCGTGGCAGAACCGAGCGCGGAAACTTGTCGCGGCTCGCGGTGTTCATGCCCGAGCCGAAATTGACCACGTCGATCACTACCTTCGGATCGAGCCCGGACTTGACGCCCATCACCACCGCTTCCGAGGTCGCGACCATCGCGGTCGCCGACAGGAAGTTGTTGGCGAGCTTCATGGTCTGCGCGGCGCCCGGCTTTTCGCCGATGAAGAACAGCTTGCCGATCACCGCGGGCGCAGGCTTCACGGTTTCGAACTCGGCACGCGGGCCCGAGACCATCACCGCGAGCGTGCCGTTCTCCGCGCCGCCGACCCCGCCGGAGACGGGACTGTCCAACTGCACGACGCCGCGCCTGGCGAGCAGCCCCTGAATTTTCGCCGCCATCTGCGAGCCGACGGTCGACAGATCGATGAAGCGCTTGACGCGGCTGCCTTCGATCACGCCGTCCTTGCCGGTCGCGACATCGAGCGATGCCTGC
>NZ_JAFAVV010000895.1 GCF_019242285.1 Bradyrhizobium sp. | reverse complement strand
GATCGTGGGCGCCGCGAGCGAGTTAAGGAATACACGATGCGAGATTTCTCGCAATCCATTTTGCGGATGAGCTCGGAGCTGCTCGCAACCGACGCTGGCGCAGCATGTGCGCGGCGCGGAAAGCAAGTTTTTGAATCGCCGCGAGGAATCCTGCGCGTCACAAATCTCATGGCGATCGCAAAAAAAATTCATAAAATTTTTATCTTCGTTAAGGTGGAAGCAGTTTTTCAAAGTGGTCGCATTCACTATGCGGGTAAGTGACTAGCAAGCCGATGTTTTTCGCGATTCCTTTTTCAGGGTAACTCCCGCGGTGATCGACCGATGTTCCATTTCACATGCACGAGACGGCGAGCTTTCGCAGGCGCGCACGAGGTTCCGCCACGGCAAGTGCGCGCATTGCGTAGAAATACGGACATGAATCTCGGCGGTAAACGCACGACGGTGAGCATACGTGCTGCATAGCGCAAAAAGAAAAGCCCGGCGGAGCCGGGCTTGCCTGGTGTCATGCTCACCGACCGCGTTTCATTTGGCGAGCTTGGCAATCTGATGCGCGAGGCGCGAGACCTTGCGGCTCGCATTGTTCTTGTGAACGATGCGGCGTTGTGCGGCGCGCATCAGCTCCGGCTCGGCATGCGACATCGCCTTCAGCGCGGCATCGCGATCACCGCGCTTGATCGCCTCTTCGACCGAACGGACGGCGCTGCGCATCTGGGTCCGGCGCGACTTGTTGATCACGGTGCGGCGGGCAATCTTGCGCGTCGCCTTCTTGGCGGAAGTGGTATTGGCCATGGTCTCTCTGATCCTTCGGCGGTGGCCGCTTGCTCTCAATCGTGGTTAAGCGCGCCGGCCCGTCAAAGCAGGTGATCGACGCTACGGGTTGTTCGAAAACGTCTCCGACAATGCCGCTGCCCAAGCCCGAGGTGCCTAAGCAAATGTGCTCAAAGTGGCCGGCGCTGCCCAAAGAACAGCGGCGGCGGGATTGCGCCCACCGCCATTGCCGCCTTTATAGAGGCCACGTCATCGAGCGTCAACGCTCTCGCGGCGCCGCGGGCCGCGGGCAAGGCTTGCGGAAGGCCGGTAAGCCACTGACGAGGTTGAATTTCGGCAAGGTGGCCGGTAAGGGCTGGCGGGCGAGCATTCATGGCGCACGACCGAGACAGGTGGACCAGATGATCCGCGGTTTTTTCCGACTTGTAGGGCTGCTGCTGCTGGCTGGCGGGTTCATCTTCATGGTCTATGACGGCGCCCGGTGGGTCGCCGACCAGAGCCTGCAGTTGACCCGGTTCGGCCAGTTCTGGAACGACATCAACCAGGCGAGCCAGCAGGCCTTCCGCACCTGGGTGGAAACCAGGGTTCCGTGGCTCTGGACCAGCGTCGTGAAGGTCCTGCTCGACCAGCCGGTGTTTGCGGTCCTCGGCCTGCTCGGGATCGTCCTGATGTTCCTGTTCCGGCCGCGCAAACCATTGATCGGCTATTCGCGCGACTGAACGCGCGCCGGGGCTGCGGGGCGTATGGGAAGCTCCTATATTGCGGCTATCCGCGGAGCTTTAGCTTCTGAAACCGTTTTCGCGCCCGGAGACAAACCCATGCTGTTCATGCGCAAGACCACCGCCCTGCCGAGCGCAGCCGAGGCGCTGCCGGGCCACGCGACTCCGATTCCCACCGCCTCCACTCATTTCGTCAACGGCCGCAAGCTGCAGCCGCCCTATCCGGCCGGCCTCGCGGAGGCGGTGTTCGGGCTCGGCTGCTTCTGGGGCGCCGAGCGCAAGTTCTGGGAGCTCGGCGACGGTATCCACGTCACGGCGGCAGGCTATGCCGGCGGGCACACGCCGAACCCGACCTACGAGGAGGTCTGCTCCGGGCGTACCGGTCACACCGAGGTGGTGCTGGTCGTGTTCGACCCGAAGAAGCTCTCCTACGCGCAGCTCCTGAAGACGTTCTGGGAGAACCACAACCCGACGCAGGGTATGCGCCAGGGCAACGACGTCGGCACGCAATACCGCAGCGCGATCTACACCTTCGACGACGCGCAGCGCAACGCCGCCGCGGAGTCCAGAGCGGCCTATCAGAAGGCGCTGTCGGCCAAGGGTCTTCCCGCCATCACCACCGAGATCGCGCCGGCCGGCGCATTCTACTTTGCCGAGGACTACCACCAGCAATATCTCGCCAAGAACCCGGCAGGCTATTGCGGTCTCGGTGGCACCGGCGTGTCCTGCCCGATCGGGGTCGGCGTCAGCGCGGCGTGAAGCCGGGCAACACCAGCGGTAGGTCGGCGCGATGCACGCGGAGATAGAATGTTGGCGTGTGGCGCGGAGGTGCGAACGGTTCGTTAACCATAACAATGGCACAACTTGGGTCATCTCGCTTGAACGGATGACCCCCGTGCTCGTTGTGCGCGCGTTTCGATTGTCGATCATTGCCGCCATGGCGACGCTTGCCTTGTCGGGCTGCATGCAGACGGGCGGGCCCGTCGCGGTGGTGCAACCGCAGGGCGACCTGGATTCACTCGCCTATGGCCAGCCCGTTGCTCCGCAGCCACGCGCGACCGCCGATCAAGGCGGCGGGGCGATCAGCGCCCTGCGCAACGCGCTCGCCGCTTCACCGCGCCCTACCTATGCGCAGGCAGCGTCCGAGCCTTACGCCTCGTACGCCGCCGCGAAGCCGACGCCCGTCCGCAACGACCCCGACTACAAGCTCGATGCCGGCGACAAGCTCCGTGTCGTGGTCTACGGCCAGGACGGGCTGACCAACAGCTACACCATCGATGCCGCGGGCTCGATCACCATGCCGCTGATCGGCCAGGTGCCGGCGCGCGGCCGCTCGCCGGCCCAGCTTGCCGCCGAGATCACCGCCAAGCTCCGCAACGGCTACATCCGCGAGCCTTCGGTCGCAGTCGAGATCGAGTCCTACCGGCCGTTCTTCATTCTCGGTGAGGTGCAGGCGCCCGGCCAGTATCCCTACGTGCCAAACATGACGGTGGAGAGCGCGGTGGCGATTGCCGGCGGCTTCTCGCCGCGGGCAAGGCGCGACATCGTCACGCTCACCCACGCCGAGGCCGATGGCGCTGCGCGCTATCAGGCGCCGCTCGGCACCTCGCTCAGCCCCGGTGACACCGTGACGGTCGGCGAGCGCTGGTTCTGACCAGGCGCGCTCGCTTTCTTCATTCCAACCGGCGTAATCTGCTATTGGCTGTCTGCCTTTCCGATCGCGCCGTCGGCTCGATCGGGCACGGACGTCGGCACGTTGGGAATGGGGTGTTTCATGCGTCTGTTGATTCTGGGCGGCAGCCAGTTTCTGGGCCGTGCGATCGCGGCCCATGCCTGCGCCATCGGCCACGACGTGACCTGCGCCGCGCGGGGGCTGTCGGGTCCGATCGCGTCCGGCGCGCGCTTCGTCCGCATTGACCGCGACGCTTCGGATGGCCTGGAGCCGCTCGCAAACGACGCCTTCGACGCTGTCGTCGATGTCTCGCGGCACCCCGGCCAGGTGCGCCGCGCCGTCGCCGCCCTCAAGCCTCGCGCTGGGCACTGGACCTTCGTCTCGACGGTCAGCGTGTATGCGGACAGCCAGACGCCGGGGCAGCGGGCGGACACGGCGCCGCTGCGTGCACCCACGGCGCCCGATGTCGAGCACAGCACCGACCAGATCTATGGCGGCGCCAAGGTGGCCTGCGAGCAGGCCGTCGGCGAGGACGCCTTCATCTGCCGGGCGGGGCTCATCGTGGGACCTGAGGACCCGACCGGGCGCTTCACCTATTGGCCGGCGCGGCTTTTCCGGGGAGGCGAGGTGCTGGCGCCGGGGGCGCCGGAGGATGCCGTCCAGTTCGTCGATGTGCGCGATCTCGCCGAATGGATCGTTCGGGCGGCGGAGGCCCGGCTGATCGGCGTCTACGATGGCATCGGACCGACGCAGAGTCGCGGCGCATTGCTGGCCGCCTGCGCGGCGGCGGTTGGCTCGTCCGCGACGCTCAACTGGGCCGATCGCGCCTTCCTGGAAGAGCACGACGTGCGGCGTTGGGCGGGACCGCGATCGCTGCCCCTGTGGCTGCCGTTGCCGGAGTATGCCGGCTTCGCCACGCGCGACGCTCGGCCGGCGCGCGATGCCGGCCTGAGATGCCGGCCGCTCGTCGAGACGGCGCGCGACACCTTCGACTGGTGGCGCGCGTGCCATGGCAAGGTCGATGGCCTGACCATCGAGGAAGAGCGCGAGGTGCTGGCTGCATGGCACGCAAGACGCCGCTAGCCGAAGCGCGGCAGGCCGTCGAGAAACGGCAGCACGGCGTCGATGAAGGCCTCCGGCTGGTCGATGTTCACGGCATGACCGGCAGCGGGGATTACGGCCTGCTTGGCGCCCGGAATCTTGGCGGCCATGTAGTCGGAGGCGGCGAGAAACGGGGTGTCGTCGGCGCCGACCACGATCAGCGCCGGTACCTTGATCTCCGGCAACAGCTCGATCACGCCGGCATCGCGCTGCGTCAGCATGCCGCGCGCGGCGCGCGCGAGCCCCGTCCCGTCGCGGTGGTTGACCGTGGAACGTTCGCGGCTGCCGGACTTCAGCACGTCGAGACCCTCGCGCTCGAACCGCTCCGCGGTGTCGAGCGCCCGCCTGTTCCAGGCCTCGCGCGCGTCATCCTTCTTGAAGCCCGGGCCGGTGTCGATGATCAGGAGCGCCGCGACGCGTTCGGGATGGGCGCGATATAACCCCAGCGACATATAGCCGCCGAGAGACAGTCCGCCGATGATGGCCTTGTCGGCGCCGGCATGATCCATGAGCGCGGCCATGTCGCCGACCGTGAGCGCTTCGCTGTAGGCCGCGGCGTCCTCGGGATAGTCCGACCGGCCATGGCCGCGCATGTCCCACAGGATCAGCCTGTGATGTTTGGACAGCGCCGCGACCTGGCCCTGCCACATCGCGGAGGTCGACGAATAGCCGTGGGTCAGGATCAGCGGCGGACCGTCCCCGTGGACCTCGAAGTAGATCTTCACGCCGTTACGATCGATGGTCGGCATTGTTCGTCTTTCCTGGATGTTTCCCTCCTCATTGTAAGGCGATCTGTGCGGCCGTGGGAACCACGCAAATCGCGTCCGTAAAATCACCGGCAGGCGGCCGATCCGCATCCGACCTGCCGGAAACCGGCGTCGGCTTTTCGAAGCGGGCGAAAGGCTTCGTTAAACTTGTACGAGCTATCAGCGCGGGACGTTGATCATGCTCGTTAAGGCGCATCAAACCGGTAATAGGTTAGCCTTGGGCCATCGTTCACCCGTGAGCCAGAACCGCTTCATGACGACCTCCGCCAAGCCGACCCCGACCAGACGCCGTCTGCTGCTGGCCTCCGACCGCGGCGACCACAGCAGCGAGCTTGCCGACATCCTGCGCGAGGTCGGCGAGGTCGACCTGGTCGCGACCGCCGACATCCCGTCGGCACCCGCGCGCGATATTTCGGGGGTCGTGGTCGACATCAATCTGAGGTCGCCCGAAAGCGTGCAGATGGTCCGCAACAAGCTGCGGAGCAAGGCCTACAGCGCGGTGCCGCGGCTGTTCGTGCTCGCCGACGCGCTGCACCATGCCTCGATGCAGGCCTGGGCGCTCGGGGCGACCGACACCATCATGCGTCCGCTGGATGCGCATGCGATCCTGCAGCGCATCCAGGCCGCGTTTCCGGCAAGCGAAACCTATGATGCGACGGACCGCGGCAAGATGCTGAACCGCGGCGTCGCCGCCGCGCATGCGGTGATCACCAAGATATTCGAGAAGCTGCCCGCGGGCGTGCCGCTGAAGTTCTCCGACGTGGTCGAGGCCGAGGGCAAGATCCTCAAGGCCATCAAGCATTCCTCATTGCGGGAATGGCTGACCGCGGTCGGCTGCCACCACGCCGACAGCTACCGGCATTGCCTGTTCGTCACCGGCTTCGCGGTGGCGTTCGCGCAGCATCTCGGCATGCGCGAGGAGGACCAGCGCCGGCTGACCCGTGCCGCGCTGCTGCATGACGTCGGCAAGGCCTTCATCCCGGCCGAGATCCTGGACAAGCCGGAGAAGCTGACCCCGGAGGAGCTCGCGGAAGTCCGCGAGCATCCGCGGCGCGGCTATCAGGCGCTGGCGGAGCAGGGCGGCTTCCCGCCGGAAATGCTCGACGTCGTGCTGCATCATCATGAGCTGCTCGACGGCACCGGCTATCCCAACGCGCTGCGCGGCAACCAGATCAGCGACATCGTCCGGGTCACCACCATCGTCGACATCTATGCCGCGCTGGTGGAGAAGCGCCCGTACCGGATGCCCTACACGCATGCGCGGGCCTTCGGCGTCATGGAGAAGATGGGCGGCAAGCTCGACCAGCAATTGCTGCAGGCGTTCCGCCCGGTCGCGTTCGGGTGTTTCTGAGCAGGGTGGTTTTCACGATGTCGAAATCGCCTGCGCTCAGTCGGCAACCGCTGGACGCAAGCATTCTGTCGCCTGATTTCCCCTGCTATGGTGGGCGCGCGTACCACGCGCCGACATCACCGCCAGCAGGGACGACAGATGGATACGACAGCGACGGGCAATCCCGACATTCCCGCCGACATCGCGGCGACTCTCGTCGATCCGGCCGCCTATGCCGGTCAACGCATCCATGACAGCTATCGCTGGCTGCGCGCCAACAATCCGCTCGGCGTCGCGCGGCCCGATGGGTTCGAGCCGTTCTGGGTGGTGACGAAACACGCGCATATCCAGGCCGTCAGCCGCCAGAACGAGCTGTTTCACAACGCCGACCGCCCCACCACGCTGACCAACCGCGCGATCGAGCAGCGCGTCCGCAAGATCACCGGCGGCCCGAACCTGGTGCGCTCGCTGGTGCAGATGGATGCCCCGGACCATCCGAAATACCGGGCGCTGACGCAGGGCTGGTTCATGCCGGCCAATCTCGGCAAGTTCGAGCCGCGCGTGCGCGAGATCGCGCGGGCGACGGTCGCGCGCATGATGGAGAAGGGCGGCGCTTGCGACTTCGTCGCCGACGTCGCGCTAGGCTATCCCCTGCATGTCATCATGGAGATCCTCGGCGTGCCCGAACGGGACGAGCCGCGGATGCTGCGGCTGACGCAGGAATTGTTCGGCGCGCAGGACCCCGACACGGCGCGGATCCGGGAGGCGCTGACCGCGGAGCAGTTTTCCGCGATGATGCAGATGGTGGTGGCCGACTTCGGCGCCTACTTCAAGGGCATCACCGAAGAACGGCGTCGCGCGCCGCGCGACGATCTTGCCACCGTGATCGCCAATGCGAAGATCGGCGGCGACTACATGCCGGAGCATGATGCGACCAGCTATTACATGATCGTCGCGACCGCGGGCCACGACACCACCTCGTCCTCGACGGCAGGTGCGATCTGGGCGCTGGCGGAGGACCCTGACGAGTTCGCCCGGGTGAAGGCCAACCCGGAGCTGATCCCAGGCCTGGTCGACGAGGCGATCCGCTGGATGACGCCGGTCAAGCACTTCATGCGCTCGGCCACGTCAGACACCGAGCTCGGCGGCCGCAACATCGCCAAGGGCGACTGGCTGATGCTGTGCTACGCCTCCGGCAACCGCGACGAGGAGGTGTTCGACGAGCCTTTCAAGTTTCGTAGCGACCGCAAGCCGAACCGCCATATCGCCTTCGGCTATGGCGCGCATCTCTGCCTCGGCCAGCACCTGGCCAAGCTCGAGATGCGCATCCTGTTCGAGGAATTGCTGCCGCGCCTGAAATCGCTTCGCCTGGACGGCGAGGTGAAGATGACGCAGGCCACCTTCGTCAACGGGCCGAAGAAGCTGCCGATCCGGTTCCAGGTGAATTGACGCGCGACGATGCGGCTGTCGAGCCGGCGCTGCTTTCAGATTCAACGTTTCAAACAGCATTCGGTGTCATCGGCGGGGCATCCAGCGGAGGGCGTGGATACGCATTCTCGCGACGGGATTCGTCCGAGCTTTGCGACAGCATCGCCCTCGAAAGAAACGGAGGGCGCAGGGAATGCCGGGTGAGGGCCTCACCCATGGCCCGCCTGCAACAAAGAACGCAGGCGGCAGTCACCACAGGTAAAGCCGGATCAACCGGCATTCCCTGCGCGATGGGTTACGGCTTATACGTGATCTCCCCGGGGAGCGGGCTTTCTTGCCCCCGTCACCCGCAAGATCATCGCTTGCGAGCTTGACGCCAGCGTCGCGGCGCCAGGACCACACGATTTCGCCGTCCGCCACGAGCGCGCTCGTCTCGCGCGCCGTTGCGTCCACCGCATCCCGCCTCCCACGTCCGTGACGATCGCGAAACGCCCCTCCGACGGAGGCGGGATGGAGCTATTAATCATGACTTCTGAAAAATGGAAATCGAAATATTTTTGCGGCAACGACTGGACAGCCCCAACCCTCTTGAGTCCGCTCGATGAATCCCGTTTGTCGCGCAAGTGATCTGTTGGCGGGGGCGTCCGGCATCGGAGGCGATATCGGAACGCACTCTCCAAGAATCCGCCCGACGGGCAAATCGAGTTGGAATCCGTATCGCCGGCACGGTGATAGTGTGTGTCGTTCTAATCTCTTCCGGTTGTCCGAGCCGCCACATCCGTCACTGTCGGACGGGGAGCCGGGCCTTCCAGATCATCGGCGATGTCAGTTTTCAACGTATGACAACCATCATGCCCGATTCCCCATCCACCAATTCTCTCAACTTTCCCAGAAAGCGTTCCAAATGCTGAGCGACATACGGCGCCATATCCTCGGTCCATCCTCCAGGGTAGATGTTCCGATCGTTGAAGTCATCGAAACCAAAGCCGGACATGATCTCTGCGACAGACGTGGACGCCAATCGTGGCGGTAGTGATCTGAGACTGTCGGGGCTATGCAGCTCGCAATGCTCCGAAATGCCTTCGACTTGTGTTCCCGTAATCGTGTTTCTCCGCTGTGGCAGGCGCGGAACGTTCATCGTGTAACTTTGTTCAATCGAGGGAATTTCGGACCTTGGGAGCGCCTCCTGATGGGACGCAAGCTGGATATCGCTTTCTGGAACTACGATCGCGGCCGCGCCCTCCGGGATGGCGACGTGAAGGTCGAGGGCGTCGATGCTACTTTTCACAGCGGCCGCATCGTCGTCGACATCTTCGAGGCAATGGTGAAGAGCCATGCCTATGACGTGTCGGAATTGGGTGTCACCTATTTTCTCCGTACCCTGGAACTCAATGACCCGCCTTTCCTCGCCATACCGGTCTTCCTGGTACGCTCTTTCCGGCACTCCGCCATCTACATCAACAAGACCAAGGGCATCGAAGGACCGCAGGATCTGAACGGTAGAAGGATCGGCGAGCTCGCGCTCTATGGTCACGATGCCGGCGTGATGCCAAAAGGCATGCTGTCCGATGAGTTCGGCTTTAAACCCGAGAAGTGCCGCTGGATCATAGGCGGCATAGACTTTCCGTTGAAGCCTATCGACTGGCTACCCAAACCGATTCCGCAGGGCGTCGACGTCACCTACGCGAAAGGCGACGTCGATCTCGGCGAGATGCTGGAAGCTGGCGAAATAGACGCACTGATCTCAGCCGATACGCCGAAATGCGTGCTCGAAAAGCGGCCGACCGTTGGCCGGCTGTTCGAGGACTATGAGACGATCGAGAGAGACTATTTCCGTCGAACCGGCATCTTCCCGATCATGCATCTGATGGTTATCAGGAAAGAATTGGCGAAGGAGACCGAGCTAGTCAGGGCCGTGTACAAAGCCTTCTGTGAGGCAAAGGATTTCATCATCAAGCAACTGGTTCAGGGGATGACGTTCAACAATATGACACTCATGATCCCTTGGTTGACCAATCAGATATCACGCGATCGCGAGCTTCTCGGTGATGATTGGTGGCCCTACGGCATCTCAGCCAACCGCAAGTCACTCGATACGTATCTGCGATATCATCATGAACAGGGACTATCGAAGCAACGGCTCACGATTGAGGACGTTTTCGTACCCACCCTGCTCGACACCTGAAAGCCCGACCAGAGAATCTCCTGAAGGACCCTGCGCAATCGGGGAAACGAGCAGCCTTTGCTTCACCTCCGTTTTGGATCGAGGCTGTCTAAAAACGGGCTTGGGTAGCCCAGCGAACAGCGATTCTTGCTCGGACGGGCGGCACGATCGACATCAGAGCAGCTCTTCTTATGAGTTAGCCTCGACGAGATGATCCGACCGATCCTTACCGACCACATTCGCCTCGTCCATATAGCTGACGAAAGCACGCACCGCCGGTGACACCTCACGCCAACTTGAAAAGGTTGACAGGCAACGGCGGTAGCTCGCGCAATGCCTCGCCGGCTGCCGCCAGGCTGACTTCGCGGGTCGTGCGTTGGAACAATCGAATTGCCAGCGTCTTTTCCAGCCGACTGATCGCTCGACTCACGCCGGATTTCGGCATGGTCAGGGCCTTGCCGGCCGCGGAGAAGCCTCCGAGCGCCGCTTACCCATTCGAAGATCCTGAGGTCATCG
>NZ_JAFAVV010000802.1 GCF_019242285.1 Bradyrhizobium sp. | reverse complement strand
TGCCGAGCCGGCGCAGCGAATCGCCGGTCTTCGGCGGCTCGACCTTGATCACCTCGGCGCCGAACTCGCCGAGGATGGTCGCGCAATGCGGTCCGGCAATGAAGGTGCCGAGATCGAGGACGCGGATTCCCTTGAGTGCACCCATCGGCTTCTCTCGTGGTCTCGTTGTTGCATCTTTGGACTCCGAGGCCGCCGCTCAGAATCCGTCGAAGCTGGCGAAGTCGGCGAGCGGTGCGCGCTCGGTCTTCAGCGCGTTGACGGGGGCTGCCGGATCGATGTGGCCCAGCGCCATGCCGCAGATCACGACCTCGTTCTCGGGGATGCCGAGCAGCGGCCGGATGATCTCGTGGAAATCGGCGAACGCGGCCTGCGGGCAGGTGTGGAGGCCGCGGCCGCGCGCCGCGACCATCAGCGTGCCGATGTAGATGCCGAGGTCGAGGAAGCTGCCGATCTCGAGATCCTGGTCGAGGGTGAACATCATGCCGACCGGCGCGCCGAAGAACTCGAAGTTGCGCAGACGCGCCCGCTGCGTGCCCTCGAAATCGCCCTTGGCGATCCCCATCAGGCCGTACATGTCCCAACCGACCTTGCGGCGCCGCGACAGGAACGGCTCGCGCCAGCGCTCCGGATAGTAGTTCAGCTCGCGCCGATAACGCTCCGGGCCGTCGCGCGCCACCGCATCGAGGATCGCCTGTGTCAGCCGCTGCCGCGTCTCGCCGGCAAAGACCCGCACCCGCCAGGGCTGGATGTTGCTGCCGCTGGCGCTGCGCGCGGCCAGCGTCAGCAGCTCCTCGACGGTTGCACGATCGACCGGCGACGGCAGGAAGCCGCGCACCGACTGGCGCGAGCGGATCGCCTCGTCGACGGCCGTGCCTATATTAGCGGACGGAATGGAAGTGTCATGCATCGGTAAAACTCGAGGACAGGCTGGACGCTCTTGCAGCGCGCATAATTGAAGCAGACGGGCGCCGCCAGCAAGCCCGCCCGGTGCGCGGCGGCATTGCTTGAACGGCAGGGTGGGTTAGCGGCGCGTTCGCTCGCAAGAGCGAAAGCGGCGCGTAACCCGCTGTCTTGATCGTGCGCGCAAGGGCTGGTGGGGTTACGCGGCAGCCTTCGCTCTTGCGAGCGAACGCCGCCGCTAACCCACCCTACGGATTGCGCACGATGACAGGCCGTATGGCCGCGATGCAATCTTGAATTGTCAGAGCCCAAGCACGCCTTTTGTCGCGTCCAGCGCCTGTTGCGACCAGCGTTCGGGGCCGAGCCGCGCCTTTGCGACGTCGTTGGGAATCTCGACACTGACCGGCAGGTCGGAGGGCAGGCAGGCGAAGATGCCGGCGAGATCGATGCCGCCGTCACCCGGCAGGAGCCGCGCGTGGCGCGCGGTGAACATCAGCTCGTCGTCCGTTTTTGGCGTGGGTGTCGGCGCGTCGCAGATTTGCGCGTAATGCAATAGCGCGCGCGGAATGGCGGTGAGGTCGTCGAGCGTCGTGGCTGAGCGCGCCGCATGCAGCGCGTCGACCAGAATGCCGCCATTCGGTCGAGCGGCCGCCTGCACGATGCGCAAGGCGGTCCTGGCATTGGGCACCTTGGTCCACGGCATGAATTCGAGATCGGCGGTCAGGCCATAGGGTGCCGCGGCGTCGCAGAAGGCGGCGTAGGAGGCCGTCAAGCGGCCTTCATCGGGATCGTCGCCGGCGACCAGGATCGCCTTGGCGGCCAGCTCGCCGCAGAGCTCGAGAAAGGGATGGAAGCGTTCGAGCGCAAAATCGGCAGCGATGCGAACGATCTCGACATCGAACACGCCGACGCCGGTCGCCTTCATGCGCGCGATGGTCTCGCGCCGCATGGCCTTGTCCTGGATCAGCGGGTCGAAATCGCCGCCCGGCAGCGCCGCCATCGCGCGCAGGCCGACGGCACCGTAACCGAGCTTCTCGGCGAGCGCGATCATTTCGGGCGGCGGCAGCGGTGTGCCGGTGAGATAGGCGAGCGAGAGAACGCGGGTCATGCTTGCTTCTCCTTAAGAATGGTCATGCGTCTTGCCGAGCGCGCTGCGGATCGCGCGATAGGCCAACACGATCGCGGGACCGATGGTGATGCCGGGCCCCGGATAGGTGCCGCCCATGATCGAATTGGCATCGTTGCCGCAGGCATAGAGCCCGCCGATCGGCGTGTCGTCCGCTTTCAACACACGCGCCCATTCGTCGATGACGAGCCCGGTCGCGCCGCCGATGTCGGCGGGGTAGAGCCGCACCGCGTAGAACGGCGCGGTCGAGATCGGGCCGAGCGTCGGGTTGGGGCCGTGCGCCGCATCGCCATGGGCGCGGTGATAATCGGTGGTGCCGCGGCCGAAGTCGGGATCGGCGCCGGTCCTGGCGAACTCGTTCATCCTCGCGATGGTGCGTTCGAGATTGGCCGGTGGGATGTTCAGCCTCGCCGCCAGGGCCGCGATCGTGTCACCCTCGACGAGATAGCCGTCGGCGAGATAGGACGCGATGTTCCGCGTCCGCATCCGCACCATGCCGAGGCCGTATTTCCGCAAGGCCATGGCGTCGGCGATGATGAAGCAGGGGATGGTCGGCGTGGTCTTGTTGGCCTCGAACATCGCGCGGCCGAACAGATGATAGGAGTCCGCCTCGTTGGTGAAGCGTTCGCCGTTCTGGTTGACGCAGACCGTGCCGGGCTTGGCGCGGTCGAGCACGAAATGCGGGAACACCGCGGTGGTGCCGTCGCGGCGCTTGCGCACCGAGACCGGCGTCCAGAACGCGTTGTCGGCATTGCCGGTGCCAAGCCGGGCGCCGAGGGCGAGCGCGAGGTCCTGCATCGCGCCGGTGTGGCCGGGTGCAGCGGGGCTATGGAGCGGCGTCGGCTGGTGAAACAGCTCCGCGCGCCGGGTCGGATGGCGGCCGAAGCCGCCGGCCGCGAGCACGACTGCGCCGGCGCGAAGTTTTCGCTCCGTCTGACCGCTTTGGAGCACGACGCCACGGACCGAGCTTGCCTCCGTGATGAACGATGTCGTTTCCGTATTCAGCACGATCGGCACACCGCGCTGCTCCAGCGAGAACAGGAAGCGGCCGGTCAACGCATTGCCCATCACCAGCCGCGTCCCGCGCCGGCCGGCAAGCTTGTCCAGACCGTAGCGACCAAGAATGTGGGCGGCGTGGACAAAGGATTTTGCCGACCTGCCGGCATTCAGGAGATGGCCGATGTCGGTACGGTCCACCATCATGCCGCCGAAAATGGTGAACTCGGGAATCGGTGGACGCAGATGGGCCAACGCCTTGCCGAGCTTGCGGCCATCGAACGGAACGGGCTCCAGCGCGCGGCCGCGCAAAGTCGCGCCCTCGACCTGCTGCTCGTAATCGGGATGAAGCGCGTAGGGCCGGAACTTCATCTCGGAGTTGGCTTCGAGGGTCGCGATAGCCTCGGGACCTGAGCGCAGGAACGCCTCGCGCAGGGTTGCGGATGAATGATTCCCCACGGTACCGTCGAGAAAGCGCCGGGCCTTGTCCAGCGAATCCTCGCCCGGCAACTCCTTGGCGTGATGGGTGTTCGGCACCCACGCGCTGGCGGCGGACAGGGCGCTGGTGCCGCCGACATGGTCGGTGCGCTCGACCAGCAGCACCTTGGCCCCTTCGATGGCGGCGAACAGAGCGGCGGCCATGCCGGCGGCGCCGGCGCCAATCACGATGACGTCGAAACGCGAATCGTCGGCGATGCCGTCGAGGGGCGTGATCATCGCCTCACGATCCGGCATCCCTGAACAGGAGAAAGTCCAGCATGCCGCTCTGCAGGCTCTCATACATGTCGGTGCCGGTCGAGGTGACGCAGCCGATTGCGCGCGCGGCTTCGATGAAGGGCGAGACCGCCGGCTTGGTGATCACGCAGCCGGCATAGGTCGAGGCCTTCAGCTTCGTGACATCGATCGGCAGCGGATCGCCTTCGTTCATGCCGGCGGGCGTGGCATTGCCGACAAAGTCGAAACCGGTCGGATCGGCCGATCCGATCACGACGCGGCCCTTGCCGCGCGTGTTGAGGCGCTCGATCAGCCGGTCGCGCCGGGCGATGTCCGCATCATGAATCGCGAGCTCGCGCACGCCGGCATCGATCAACGTCAGAGCGATCGCCGATCCGGCGCCGCCCGCGCCGGTCAGCAGCGCGTGCATGCCCGCGGGGTCGACGCCTTTCGCCTTTGCTGCTCCGACGAAGCCGAGGCCATCGACCATCTCGCCATGCCATTGTCCGTCCGCGCGGCGGCGCATGGTGTTGACGGCGCCGATGAAGCTCGCGCGGTCGGTGGCGGAGGCGCAGCGCGCGTAACAGGCGAATTTGTGCGGCACCGTAACGATGATGCCGTCGAGATTCTTCAGCTGCATCGCCACGTCGAGGAAGCCGGAGAGATCGGCGGGTGCGACCTGGACCGGCACCACGATGGCGTCGTGGCCGGACTCGGCAAAGGCCTGCGTCATGCCGACAGGCGCCCGCACCTGCGCGATCGGATCGCCGATGACGAGATTGAGGCGGGTCGCGCCGGTGAGGTTCAGTTTCATGCTATCATTTCCATGCAGGACACAAGCTCGAACCATCGGCACGATCGGTCACCCTCCCTGGAGGGGGAGGGTCGGCTCACATGAAGCGAAGCGGAATGTGAGCCGGGGTGGGGTGATGCTTCCGCGCGCAAACTGTCTGATACGGAGAGACCGTCACCCCACCCCGGCACGCATCTCGCTTCGCTCGATCGCGTGCCGACCCTCCCCCTCCAGGGGAGGGTGAGCCCAATTGCTTCGTTCTTTCCATATGCGATAGCCCTGCATTTCCATGCGTGCTCAGGAGGCGGCGGCGCGGACGCTGTCGGCCTGCACGACGCCGAGCAGGCGCTCCTGCAATTCGCGATCGCGTTCGAGCAGGCCGGCATCGCCCTCGAAGGCGACGGTGCCGTTGACCAGCACATAGGCGCGGTCGACGATCGGCAGCACCGTCTCGGCATGGTGCTCGACGATCACCATCGCGACCCGGCCGCGCAACTTGTTGAGCGCCGCCATCACCTCGTTGACGACAGCCGGCGCCAATCCCTCGAACGGCTCGTCGAGCAAGATCAATCGGCTCGGCACCATCAGCGCGCGGGCGATCGCGACCATCTGCCGCTCGCCGCCCGAGATGTTTTCGGCTTTCGCCTTCTGTCGCGCGGAGAGCCGCGGGAACAGCTCGAACGCCTGTTCGATGCCGAGGCCGCCGGAGCGCGCGGCGAGCTGAAGGTTTTCCAGAACTGTCAGGTTGGGGAACAGGCGGCGGCCTTCCGGCACCAGCGCGACGCCGAGCCGGTTGATCTCGTAGGTGCGCATCCGGTCGATGCGCTCTCCGGCAAAGCTGATCTCGCCGGAGGACAGCGCGATGCGGCCGGTGAGCGCGGACAGCGTCGTGGTCTTGCCGACGCCGTTGCGGCCCAGCAGGGCGACCGCCTCGCCCTCGTGCACCACCAGGTTCACCTTGCTCAGCACCGTGCTGCCGCTGTAGCCGGCGGCGATGTCGTTTGCCCGCAGCAGCACGTTCGCGGTGGCGTGTGCCCGGCGCTCCGGCGCCGGCGGCGCGGCGCGCTCGCCGGTGTCCTTGGTGCCGAGATAGGCGGCGATAACATCGGGATTGGCGGCGACCTCGGCCGGCCGGCCATCGGCGATGATCCGGCCCTGGTGCAGCACCGAGATGCGGTCGGAGATCGCGAGCACGCGGTCGATGTCATGCTCGATCAGCAGCACGGCGTGCCGCTCGGCGAGCTTCCGGATCAGTGCGGCGACCACGACGCGGTCGGCTTCGGCGAGGCCCGCCAAAGGCTCGTCGAGCAGCAGCAGCTTGGAATCCACCGCCAGCGTCACCGCGATCTCGAGCAGCCGCTTGGCGCCGTGCGGCAGCATCGCGCTCGGCTCGGCGGCGCGATCGGCGAGGCCTACCGCGTCGAGGATCGACCAGGTGCGGGCATTGATCTCCTCGCTGGCGTAGGCGTCGAAGAACAGGCCGCGGGCGCCGATTCTCTGTCCCTGCACCGCGATACGGACGTTCTCGAACACCGTCAAATTCTCGAAGATCGAGAGGATCTGGAACGAGCGGCTGATGCCGCGCCGGGCGCGGACATGGATCGGCAGCCGGGTGATCTCCTCTCCCTCGAAGAAGACGCGGCCCGAGCTCGGCGACAAGACGCCGGCCAGCATGTTGAAGAAGGTGGTCTTGCCGGCGCCGTTCGGCCCGATCAGGCTGTGCAGCACGAAGGGCCGGATCTCCAGGTTGATGTCGGCGGCGACGACGAGGCTGCCGAACCGTTTTGACACGGCCTCCGTGGTCAGGATCGGTTTGTCGCGGTCGATCGCGAGCGCGGCGCTCTCGTACGGCTTGATGATCGCGGGGCGCGCGGGAATGGTGTTGCGGGTCAGGGTCCAGCGCTCGCGGCGCAGGATGCGCTGAGCGAGGCCCTGCATGCCCTCGGGTGACAGCAGCGCGAATGCGATCAGGATCGGCGCGAAGATCAGCCACCAGTTCTCGGTGATGGCCGAGAGGCGGTCCTGCAACAGTGTGAAGGCGATCGCCCCCCACAACGGACCGAGGAAATGATGCACGCCGCCGAGCACGGTCATCAGCAGGCTGTCGCCAGCATGCTGCCAGCTCAGATTGTCGGCATAGACGCCCTGGAGCTGGAAGGTCAGCAGCGCGCCGGCGCAGCCGATCGCGGCGGCCATCAGCACCATGCCGCCGAGCCGCACCAGGTAGACGTTGTAGCCGATCGAGCGCGCCCGCTGCTCGTTGTCGCGCACCGCCTGCAGCACGCGGCCGAACGGCGCATGCGCCAGCCGCCACAGCAGCCACATGCCGATCAGCACGACGACGACCACGAAGCCGTGATAGGCGCGATCGGAGACGAACACGCTGCGCGAAATGCCCTGCATGCCATTCTCGCCGCCGGTGACGGAGGTCCATTTGAAGGCGATCTCGAACGCGATCTGCGAGAAGGCGAGCGTCAGCAGCGAGAAATAGAGGCCGCGGCGGCGCAGGATCAGCGCACCGATGGCGAGCGCCAGCAGCATGGAGAACAGGATCGACAGGATCACGGCGGAAATCTCGTTGCCGAGGCGCGCCATGATCTGGAATGCGGCGACATAGCTCGCGCAGCCGAAGAAGACGGAGGCGCCGAACGGCACCAGGCCGGTATAGCCGACCAGCAGGTTCACCCCGGCGCCGTAGAGCGTATAGATCGCGATCATCGTGATCAGCGAAACCGGCGCGTTCAGCGCCGACCACAGCGCCGTGAGCGCGGCCAGCGCCACCGCGATCCAGAGCACGGGATGGGTGAGAACGGTGGCGGGCTTCATTCGAACCGCTCCCAGCGCTCGCCGAACAGGCCGCGAGGCCTGACCAGCAGCACGGCGGCCATCAGGATGTACATCGCGGCATTCGACCAGTCCGGAAAGAACTGGATGGTCACGGCGGTGACGACGCCGACCATCAGGCCCGCAACGATCGCGCCGGCATAGGAGCCGAGCCCGCCGATGGTGACGATGACGAAGGCCGGCATGATCGCACCGGCCGACATCGACGGGTTGATGGTCCAGAGCGGTGCGGCCAGCATGCCGGCGAGCCCCGCGAGCAGGCAGCCGAGGCCGAACACGGCCGAGAGCAGGATCGGCAGGTTGATGCCGAGCAGGCCGACCATCTCGGCATCGCGCGAGCCGGCGCGGATGATGCGGCCATAGGGCGTGAATGCCATGAAGGCCCAGAACGCGATCAGGGCGACGACCGTCACGGCCAGCACCGTCAGGCGATATTTGGTGATCAGGATCGGGCCGTACTCGACGAAGCCGGAAAACAGCTTCGGCGCGCTGAACGGGATCGAGGCGCCGCCGAAGGTCAGGCGCAGGATCGCCTCGATCAGCAGCGCCAGCGCAAATGTCAGAATGAGACCGAGCAGCGGCTCCTTGTGATAGAGCTGCCGGATCAGCGTGAGCTCGACGATCGTGCCGATCGCACCGACGATCAGCGGCGCCAATAGCGCCGCGCCCCAGCCGAATTGGCGGCCGAGCACCAGCGCGAGATAGGCGCCGAGCGCGAAGAAGGCGCCGTGCGCGAAATTGACGATGCCGAGGATGCCGAAGATGATCGACAGCCCGACCGCGATCAGCACGTAGAGGAAGCCGAGCACCAGGCCGTTGGCGGCCTGCGAGACGATCATGTCGAACATGGTCGGATTCCTCCGCTACGCAACTGGAGTGGCTGCGCCCGGACGACGCCGGGCGCGCGGCGTCAGAGCGAATCCATCTTGCAGGCGGACTCCGCCTGCGTGCCATAGGCCTTCTCGATATCGGCCGTCGTCGCCGGCAGCTCGGCCTTGATGTCGAAATAGTCCCACTTGTCCGTGATGCTCGGCTTGATGCCGGCGACCAGCAGGCGGTTGACCATCTGGTGGTCGAACGGGCGGTAGCCGAGCGAGAGGTCGCCGCGCTTGACGTTCCAGGCTTCCAGCGCGTTGACGATCGCGGCGGGCTCGGTGGATTTCGCAGCCTCGATCGAATCGAGCAGCGACTTCATGCCCATCCAGCCCATCCAGGCCTTGTCCGCGGCCGGGCGGTTGTACTTCTTCTCATAGGCCGCCGCCATCGCCTGCTCCTCCGGCGGATTGTTCGGGTTCTTGTAGTACCAGGTCAACGTGAACAGGCCGTCGGCGGCCTCGGGACCCACGCCCCAGAGGTCGGTATTGCCGACCGCGATCTCGGCGAACGGAATCCTGCCGCGCATGCCGAGCTCGTTCCACTGCTTCAGGAAGGTGGTGAGGTCGCTCGCCGACACGCCGCCGATGACGACGTCGGGCTTGGCGGCGCGGATCTTCAAAATGTAGGACGAATAATCGGCGGTGTTGAGCGGTGCTTCGTCGGCGCCGACCACGGTGCCGCCATTGGCGTTGATGTAGTCGGAGAACGCCTTCTTGATGTCCTGGCCGAACGCATAGGACGCCGTCAGCAGGTACCATTTCTTGCCGAGATTGGCGCAATAGGGCGCCAGCACGCGGGTGTGCACGTCGACCGGCGGCTGCAGGCGGAAGGTATACTTGTTGCAGGACGCGCCCGTCAGCGCGCCGGTCGCGGCATTGGCGGCGACATAGGGGATCTTCGATTTCTTGGCCACGGCGGAGATCGCGAGCGCGAAGGAGGACAGCGCGCCGCCGACGATGCCGGCGACCTTGTACTCGCCGATCAGCCGCTCCGCGCTCTGCTGCGCGCCTTGAGGATTGGGCTCGTCGAGCCAGACGATCTCGCAGGGCCGGTCGAGCAGCATGTTGTTGCGCTGCTCCAGCGCCAGCATGCCGCCTTGCGCGAGATATTCCGCCTGGTCGACGATCTGACCGGTCTTGGCCCAGACCATGCCGATCCTGATCGGTTCGGCGGCCTCGGCATTGCCGATGAACGGTGTGGCAAGCCGCGACGCCGCGAGGCCCGCGCCGCCGAGCAGCAGGCTGCGCCGTCCGATCCGGCCGAAGCGCGCGGCGGTCGAGCTATTCTTGATCGTTGCCTCGGTCATGCATCCTCCCCGCGACGGTGTTGTTTGGTTCTGTGTCCGTCATTGTGCCTCCAGCCTGGCGCGGAAGCGACGGGCATCTAAGGGGAACGGAAATCCAAACGCAACAGCAAAGTGGAATTGGATTCCAGTTTCGCTTGACGACCGGAGCCTGCGCGCGCATCGTCGGGACGGCGACGGACGAAGGGCAACGTCCGTCCCGTCGCAGGAATAATCGATGTCCCCACAATCGCTCGCCACCTCCGACCCTGACGCTGAAGCCGATGCGCCGCCGCACGGCCTGCTCGAGCGCACGCTCGGGGTCATCGAATTGCTCGCCGCGAATGCGCAGGGTCTGCCGCTGTTCGAGATCGCCGATCGGCTGCAGATTCCACGCAGCGCCACGCACCGTGTGCTGTCAGCGCTGATCGAGCACGGCTATGTGCGGCAAGAGCGCCACCAGGGCGCCTATCAGTTGACCACGCGGCTCGCCTCGCTCGCTTTCACGTTCCTCGCCGGCAGCGGCGTCACCGATTTCGCGCAGCCGATCCTCGACCGGCTGGCGCAGGACTCCGCCGAGCTGGTGCGGCTGGCGCTGATCGACGGCCGCGAATTGGTCTGGGTCGCAAAGGCGCAGGGCTCGCCGTTCGGCCTGCGCTACGACCCCGACATGGGCCAGGTCGGGCGATTGTCCTGCTCGGCCTGCGGCCATGCCTGGCTGTCCTGCCTGCCGGAGGACGCGGCGCTGGCGCTGGTCGAGAAGCAGGGCTTTGGCTTGCGCAAGGATTACGGGCCGCGCGCGCCTGAGTCGAAATCCGCGCTGCTGAAATATCTGAGACAGGCGCGCGAGCGCGGCTTTGCGCTGGTGGTGCAGACCTATACGCCGTGGATGAACGCGATTGCAGCGCCGATCCGCGATCCCTCGACGGGCGAAGTCGTGGGGGCGGTGGTGATCGCGGGTCCCCATATCCGCCTGACGGAGCCGCGGATGCTGGAGCTGGCGCCGGCGGTGACGGCCGCAGCAGCCGAGCTTGCGCTCGCGATCATCGCCTCGCCCGGGCTCGGCCGCCGCATCGTGCGGCCGGCCAATTTCTTCGTCACGTCCGCGAGCTGATTTGTGCTGGAGATGCCGATGCGCGTATTGATCACCGGCGGCAAGGGTTTCCTCGGCGCCTGGATCGCGCGCCGGCTCGCCGCGCGCGGGTTCAGCTTGCGCATCTTCGATGTGAAGGATGATCGGCGGCTGGTTGCGGCCATTGCCGGCGAGAAAACGGCGGCCGCAGCCGATTGGCGGGTCGGCGACATCGTTTCGACCGATGACGTTCGTGCCGCTGCCGACGGCTGCGACGCGATCGTGCATCTCGCCGGCGTGCTGACGCCGGACTGCGCGGCCGATCCGCTGCGCGGCGCGCAGATCAACCTGATCGGCACGTTGAACGTGTTCGAGGCGGCCCGCGCCCATCGCATCGCACGCATCGTCTATACCAGCAGCGCCGGCGTGTTTGGCCCCGGAAGCGGCAGCGCGCCGCTGCCGCAATCGCATTACGGCACCTTCAAGCTCGCCTGCGAGGGCAGTGCGCGCAGCTATTTCAACGATCACGGCCTCGCCAGCATCGGCTTCCGGCCCTACATCGTCTACGGTCCGGGGCGCGAGACCGGGCTCACCGCAGGCCCGACGCTCGCCTGCCGTGCCGCCGCGCACGGTGAGGCCTATACCATCGGCTACACCGGCACCGCGGGCCTGATCCATGTCGACGACGTCGCCGCGGCCTATGAAGCCGCGGTGATGCATGAGCCGGACGGGGTTCACGTCTTCAACCTCAACGGCGTCTCCGCGTCGAACGAAGAGGTCATCGCGGAAATCCATCGCGCGGCGCCGGAGGCGCGGATCGCCTGCAAAGGGCCCGCATTGTTGATGCCGGCGGCGGTCGCCGCTGACGATCTCGATCGTGTCCTGGGCGGTCTCCCACGCACGAGCCTGCGCGAGGGTATCGCGCAGACCGTGGCGTGGTATCGCGAGGGCCGTTGGTGATGCAGGTCGCCTCGCTCGGCGCGCACACCTTCGGCTTCATCTGGAGCCACGATCCGGCGGCCGCCATCGACGCCATTGCCGCGCTCGGCTGCGACGCCGTGCAGTTGCTGGCGACGCCGCCTCATTTCGACCCGTGGGCGGAGGATGCAGGACGCACGCGAGCGCTGCGCGCCGCGCTCGACCGTCATGGTCTGAAGCTGCTCGCACTCGATCTCGCCTCCTCCGACATCAATCTCGCAAGCCCGTCCGCCGACGTCACCGCGTTTGCGGTCGATGCCTACCTGCGCGCGGTGCGGCGCGCGGTCGAGCTCGGCTCACCCGCGGTCTGCATCGGCTCGGGCCGCCGCCATGCGCTGTTTCCGGACGCGAGTGCGCGCTTGATGGACGGCTTCCGTCGCGCCTTCGCGGCGGTCCATGCGGATGCGGCGCGCCACGGCGTGCGGCTGCTGTTGGAAAATCATCCGCAGGGAATGCTGGCGAGCGCCGGCCAGATCGAGGATTTTCTCGCGCGCGAATGCTATGACGACATCGACGTGATCTATGACGTCGCCAATGCGTTCGCGATTCAGGAGGAGCCGGTCGCTGGTTTCGCGCGGCTCGCGCCACGGGTTGCGGTCGTGCATCTCTCCGACACGCCGCGCGGCGCCTGGCGCCACGATCCGATCGGCTCGGGCGACATCGATTTCGCCGCCGTCGCAAAGATTCTGGCGCAGCACCGATTTGCTGGACCGGTGGTGCTGGAAATGATTGCGCCGGATCCCGCGGGTGGCATTTCGGACGGGCTCGCGCGGCTGACGGAGCTTGGATGGCGATTTCCGTTCGCGCGAGGAGTGTGAAGCAAACGGCCGCGACAAGACGGCCAAACGGGAGAAAACCATGACCACTGCATCGAATGACTGGCTCGGCCTTGCCGGCAAGCTCTGCGTGATCACCGGCGCCGCAGGCGGCATCGGCCGCGCCACCGCGGTCAGTTTTGCACAGGCCGGCGTTCAGGTCGTGCTGCTCGATCGCAATGAGCAGGAACTCGAGGAGACTGCGCGTGCGGTGTCGCAGGTCCAGAACGGCCGCGCGCTTGCCTTTCCCTGCGACATCTCCGATTCTGCTGCAGTTACGGCTGTGGCAGAGAAATCGAAGGCCGCGGCCGGCCCCTGCGACATCCTCGTCAATAATGCCGGGCTGTTGCGGCCGGGCGCGCTGGAGACGCTGTCGCTCGCCGAATGGAACGGACTGCTGGCGGTCAACCTGTCCGGCTACCTCCTTTGCGCGCAGGCGTTCGGCGTGCAGATGCGCGGCAAGGGCGGCGGTGCCATCGTCCACGTCGCCTCGATCGCGGGCTCGCAGCCGCAGGCGCAGAGCGGCGCCTATTCCGCGAGCAAGACCGGGGTCATCATGCTGTCGCGGCAGATCGCGGTGGAATGGGGACCGGCAGGCATCCGCAGCAATGTGGTCAGCCCCGGTCTCGTCGAGACCCCGATGAGCCAGGCCTTCTACGCGACGCCCGGCGTGCGCGAACGGCGCAGCGCGCTGGTGCCGATGCGCCGCATCGCCCAGCCGCAGGACATCGCCGACGCCATCCTGTTCCTGGCGAGCCGCCGCGCCTCCTATGTCAGCGGCGACGAGATCGTGGTCGACGGCGGCTACACCCAGATGCTGATGAGCATGATGCCGCGCCCCGGATATGAGTGACTGAACGGTGTTACTGCATCAAGGGATCGGCAGGTGGGCTAAGCGGCCAGGTGCAAGTGAGTTCGCCATGAAGGAAGAAGCGTGCCCACCATTCAAAAGCCGTGCTGATGATGGTGGGCACGGCGCGTCCGTCTTCGCTCTGCGAGCTAGGGCGACCGCGCCTTAGCTCACCCTACGGCTTCGCCCGGATTGTCCGATCTTTCACGCCGTCACCAGCTTGGACCGCCTTTCAAGCCGCTCCGCTGAACCGCTGAGCTCTGCGAGCAGTCCAGGCACCTGCTTTCCCGGGGCGGCTTTACTGATCAGGAAGCCCTGGACCTCGGTACAACCATGCTTCTGAAGGAATGTCAATTGCTCCGGCGTCTCGACACCCTCGCCAGTCGTCCGCATTCCGAGGCCGTTGCACATGGTGATGATGGATTGAACGACGATATCGCGCTGATCACGTCTGCCCACGTCGGTGATGAGCGATCGATCGAGCTTCACCTTGTCAAATGGGAATTTGAGCAAATAGCTCAACGACGAATAGCCAGATCCGAAATCGTCCACCGCGATGCAGATACCCAGATCTCTCAATTGGTGCAGCGTTGACACGGTTTCTGCGGCGTCCTCCAGCAATAGGCCTTCCGTGATCTCGAGCTGAAGCCGTTGCGGGGCCAAGCCGGACGCATCGAGGGCTTTGCGAACGTCGTCAACCAGGTCACGCCCGGTGAATTGGACCGGCGATAGATTGACGGCGAGGGAAATGTTCACCGGCCATTTCTTTGCTTCGCGGCAAGCTGTGGCCAGCACCCAACGTCCCAGCGAATGGATCAGACCCATTTTCTCCGCAACCGGGATGAAGTCGCTGGAAGGGATGGTCGAACCGTCCGGCCGATACCACCGCGGCAGAGCCTCAAACGCACAGACCTGCCTGGACCGCGTTTCGATGAGCGGCTGATAGTGTAACTGAAATTCATTGTTCGCGACGGCATGTCGCAAATCCAGCTCCAGGACGCGACGGCGCTGCAGCGCCTCATCCAGGGTGGGTTCAAAGAACCGGAAGCAGTTACGTCCGTCCGACTTCGCCTTGTAGAGCGCCAGGTCAGCGCACTTGAGCAGCTTGTCCGACTCATTGCCATCGTCGGGTGCGAGCGCAATTCCGATGCTGCAGCCGATATGGAGCTGATGCCCAGCCAGATCGAAGGGACGAGCAAGCTCACCGATGATACGCTCAGACAGCGCTCCCGCTCGCGACGGATCTGGATCGAGAGGTTGAATGATCGCGAACTCGTCGCCTCCGAGGCGGGCGATGACATCGGTATCACGGCAGCAATGGCGGATGCGCGACGAGACGGCTTGCAGCAGCGCATCGCCGATTGGATGCCCCCACGTGTCGTTGACAGTCTTGAAGTGGTCCAGATCGAGGAACAACACCGCATGCGGCACGTCTCGGGCTGCAAGCCGAGCAACCGTTTCGAGGCGGTCTCGAAACTCCGTTCGGTTGTACAAGCCGGTCAAGCCGTCGTGCCGAGCCATGTGGGCGATCTGGGCCTCGGCTCGTCGACGCTCCGTGACGTCCGCAACCGTCATCAGCCATCCATCGTCCGGCATGCGATCGAGGGTGACAAGCAGCGATCGCCCGTCGCTGATGTCCCATGTCGTCGACGTCGCATGAGATAGATCGCTTGCGCTCTGAAAGGAATCCCTGAGTTGGCGAAAGTTCTCGATCGAG
Source organism: Bradyrhizobium sp. (assembly GCF_019242285.1). Classification (GTDB taxonomy): domain Bacteria; phylum Pseudomonadota; class Alphaproteobacteria; order Rhizobiales; family Xanthobacteraceae; genus Bradyrhizobium. The sequence goes on along the minus strand of NZ_JAFAVV010000802.1, from coordinate 9,252 downwards.
ACGGAACCGTTCGCGACCGCACCCCGGATGAGAGCAGCAAGAGGTGAGCCGCTGGTCATCAGCGTGGATGGAAGTCCAAACATCTCCTTGAAACGAGGGTTGGAGACCGTCAGTCGATGATCTCGATCGAACATGCACAGACCCTGAGCCATGGCGTTCACGGCGACGTTGAAGCGCACGCTTTCCGCTGCAACGGCGCGATCGACCTCCGCCTTGACGAGCGACGCCTCCAAGGCCCTCAACCGCTCGCGGCCCTTGAGGTGACGCAAAACCAGCGCAATACATGCGGCAAGCGCCAACTCCAGCAGGACGCTGGCGATGATAATGTACTGTCGCTGCTCGCGCCAGGGCTGCAAAATGGCGTCCACCGAGCGACTGACGCTCACGACCATCGGATAATGTGGAAGACGATCGATCGCGATGATCCGATCGGTGTGATCAACCGGGCTGGCGTTACGCGTCGTCCCGCGATCGATTCCCCTGGCCAACAGCCGATAGGCGCCCGTATTCGGCGCCGTCCCGACAATGCCCGGGACTGCCGGTTGGCGAACGAGCATGACGCCGCCGAGATCAAACATCGACACCACAGCGTCCGGTTGTGGCGCGACTTGGGAAAAGAAGGCCTGGAAATACGAAAAGTTTATCTCACCGAGAAGAATTCCCAGGAAATCTCCGTTGGGAGAACTGATTCGACGGGCCACGTAGACAGTCCATTCGCCGTTGGCCCGATTCCTGATCGGCTTTGTGATGAATCGATCGGGGCCGTCGCGGGCGCTCAGGACGCTGAAATATTCCCTGTCCGAGAGATCACGATAGGGCATGGGCCAGTAGTACGTCGAGTTCACCAGCATGCCCCGCCGGTCAACCAGTGTCAGCCCACCTACATAGTGGATCGCGGCGACACGCGCCGTCAGCACGTCATGCATGGCAAGGGTCGAAACCAGGCTGACAAATTGCTGCTCATTCGCGACATTCTCGCCGTGCAGTTGATCCAGTACCCCGTTCTGCACCGCCTCGAGAACCGCAAAGGAGCTTTCGAGGTGTGCCGAAAGCATCATGGCGTAAGTCGCGAGGTCACCGGTGTTATTGGCGATCTCGCGGTCGCGCTGATGGCGGACCAGCAGAACGGCCGCAAAGGCGATCGAAACTGCGAGCGCGATCCCGATGGATGCGGCCGCAGGCACCGGACGCCAGGTGAAGTACTGACGCACGCGATTTCGAAGGCTGAGCGACATGGCAGACAATTGGAAATGCTTGTCATTGGTCTCGATACGGTGATCGGAGTCTTAATGTCTTGTTGAAGAGGGTCAGGTTAAGCCGGGAGCGCCATTTGGGGACTTGCTTTTCCCCCCGTTAATTTATTGTCTTTACAGCACGTCAAATGCCGTCGGCCGCTGGGGCACAATAAGTCTCTCCCCAACGCACATTGGCCAGCAAGACCGGTTTCATCATGCGGTCGCGGCAGATCGCGGTGGAATGGGGCCGGCGGACATCCGCGGCAACGTGGTCGGCCCCGGTCTTGCCGGCCGAGTTCTCGACGCGATGTGATATCAGAAATTCGTAGAGTGCGGTCCATTTTTCCAGTTGATGCACAGTCACGCAACCCTCGGACAGGTGTCCGACGTGGATATACCGACTGCTGTTGCTGCTCGACCCCAGGAGCCCGATCGGAAACCAGACGTCATTTCCTATCATGCCGGGAGTTGCCGCGGCATACCCGGCTGTCGAAATCGCCTTATGGGAATAGTCCGGTACCAGGATGGCATGCGTTCCAGCGGCAATGGGCTGAAAACTGCCGTTCCAGATGCTGTTCAGCGTCACGGTCGCGGTCTGGCCGCCGAAGGACAGATTCGCCCATTGCTGTCTCAGCCTGCCTTTGAACGCCGAAACCTCCTCTGCCGGTGCACCGGCGTATGTGACGACAACCGACACCGCGCCGCGGGGCCCGTCCGCCGACAAATATCTTGCGGCATTCGCCATGGTGAGCGACGCCTCTTCACCAACTGCAAGTGATCCATCGGTGATGGTGAAGTAAGTTCGTCCATTGGTTTCACGGATGACCTTCACCTGCGTATACTCGCATAGAGAAGTGAGCTGGCCTGTTCTGCTCAGGCGCACCGAAAGCCAGCCCGATGCTTCGGCTCGCCGAGTGAATCTGTCCATCGATCAATCTCTCCGATCTGTCATCTTTTCGACAGCCGTAAGCCCGACTGCCAACCGCGCGCCCCCCACTCCTTGGCATGGTGATCGCCTGCTCCGACAGCGCGTCGCAAAGCAGGCTGAAGAGCCGCCGCGATTCACGCGCTATGCAGTGGAGCGATCTGCGGGAAGCGTGATCCGGGACGCAAGCCGACTGATCGATCGCAACGCTGCTTCGCTTAACAAGCGCCAAACCGGCTTGCTCGTGAAGCCGGAATTGGCCGATCGGTCATCCGATGATATGTTCCCTGCAGCTTTGAAGGAGGACACGATGGCTGAAGCGAAACTCGCTCCGAACCTGCCGGACTGGATGCTCGAGCATGCGAACCGCTATCTCGCGAGCGGCGGAACCGACGGGCACATGTACAAGGTAACCCTGCCGCAGCAAGGTGAGATCACGGCGCCGGCACTGCTGCTGACCACCACCGGTCGCAAGTCTGGTGACAAGTTCATATTCCCGCTGTTTTATGGAACGGATGGCGGCAGTTACTTCGTCGTCGCGTCGAAGGGTGGCGCGCCCCAACACCCGGGGTGGTATCGCAACATTCTCGCGAACCCAGACGTCGAGCTACAGGTCGGGACTGAGAAGCTGAATGCACGGGCCAGGACGGCGGCGGGCGAAGAACGCCTCCGGCTTTGGAAAAAGGCGCTCGAATTTTGGCCGCCCTACGCTGACTATCAACTCAAGACCGAGCGCGAGATACCGGTGGTCGTGCTGGATCCGGTTCATTAGGTACCTGGCCGCGGGCTGCCGCGGCGACGGCGAGCCACCTGCAGACATTCTCGCTGCGGGCGGCTTCGCGTCACGTGGTCGGAAACCGAGCATGCGGAGCAGTCTGTTGCTGGCCGAGTCGATCGATTGCGCCTTGCGGAAATCGGCGATCGCCTCGGCGGGGCGGCCCATCGCTTCATAGAACAGGCCGCCGTTGTTACAGACCTCGACATAGGAACGGATTCAACTGGACGCTTGCGTGTAATTTGGCGCTCCGACCCGACACGCAGAGATGTGATGTAGCATCAACAGCGGAAATTCCGTCGTCTCAATCCGAGTGCCTCAGCGCTCCACCAGTGCTGCCGCCGCCGCCTCGTCGGTGATCAGCACGTGGCACAGCCCGGCCTTGATCGCGGCGCGGATGATGGCGACCTTGGCGAGGCCGCCGGCGGCGAGCACGCGGCGCGGGATTGCCTGCAGCGACTTCATCGGCGGATGGACGACGCGGCCCGTGAGCGGGTGCTGCACCGGTCCTCCGTCCGCGTCGAGATAGTGGCCGCAGATGTCGCCGACCGCGCCGGCCGCGCGCAACGAGCGCCAGTCGGCGCGGGAGATCACGCCATACTCCAGCGCCTTGGACTGCTCGGTGAGATCGATTGCGCTGAGTAGCGCCATGTCCAGCTTCGGAACCATCGCCAGCACCGATCGGATCGGCTCGCTCTCCGCCAGCGCCTCGCGAAGCTTCGCGGAGGCCGCGAACATCGGCGCGGTGAGATAATGGCAACGCGCGTCGAGCGCGCGTGCCATCATCGAGGCGTTGTCATAGGGGTTGATCGAGGTGCTTTCGGCCAGCCCGCCGCACAGCAGCACCACGCTGTTGCCTTGCCCGCTCCGTCGCCGGATCGCCTGCGCGGCGGCGTTGATGGTGCCGCCCCAGGTGATGCCGAGCGACGCGCCGGCTGCGAGTTGCGCGGAGACGAACTCGCCCGCGGCGGCGCCGACCATGGCGCGCACGTCGGCGTCGCTGATCGGCGAGGGTACCACGATCGCCTGCTGCAGTCCGAACAGCGCGATCAGCCGCGCCTCCAATTCGCTGTAGGCACCGAGCGGCGGCTGGATCGTGATCTGGACCAGCCCGCGCTCGCGCGCCTCGCCGAGCATGCGGTTGACGCGCTTGCGGGTGAGGTTCAGCCGGTTCGCGATCGCGTCCTGGGTCTGGCCCTCCTTGAAATAATGCCAGCAGATCCGCGCTGCCAGCGCGGCGTCGAAGCCGTCATCCGGATCGTCGCGGTCAATGCTCATCATGCCTCCGATTCCCGCCAGCCATAGCGCGGTCGGCGCTCAGCGCCCAGTGGCCGCTGCTTGGAACAAATGTACCAATATCGTCACAAATGTGTTGCGGCGGGAGACTATGCTCCTGCCGAAACAGAATGGGGAGCTTTCGCATGCGCCGTCATTGGATCGCACCGCTCTTGGTCGCTTGCCTCTGGTCATGCTGCGCACAAGCCGAGGGCGCGTTTTCCGACAACAAGATCGTCATTGGCGTGATGGGCGATCAGAGCGGCGTCGTCTCCGACGTCGGTGGGCCCGGCTCGGTCATCGCCGCCAAGATGGCCGTCGAAGAGGCCGGCGGCGCGGTCGACGGCGTGCCGGTCGAAATCATCACTGCCGATCACCAGAACAAGCCCGACGTCGCGCTCAACATCGCCCGCGAATGGTTCGACCGCCGCGGCGTGGATGCGATCGTCGATCTGCCACACACCGGCGCCGTGCTCGGACTGATGACGCTCGCGACCGAGAAGAAGCGCGCATTGCTGGTGTCGGGTGCGGCCAGTGCCGAGATCACGGGCTCGCGCTGCTCGCCCTATGTGTCGCACTGGACCGACGACACCTATGCGCTGGCGCGCGGCACCGCCGCGGCGCTGACCGGGCAGGGGCTGCGCTCCTGGTTCTTCCTGACTGCCGACTACGCCTTCGGCTATGACCTCGAGCGCGATGCGACGAAGGTGGTCGAGGCGCAAGGCGGCAAGGTCGTCGGCAGCGTGCGGCATCCCCTGAACACGGCGGATTTCGCCTCGCCGCTGTTGCAGGCGCAGAGTTCGCAGGCGCAGGTGATCGCGCTTGCCAGCGCCGGCGCCGACACCGTCAATGCGATCAAGCAGGCGAGCCAGTTCGGCATCGGGGACAAGGGTCAGCGGCTGGTGGCGCTGCACGCCTTCGTCACCGACGTCAACAGCCTCGGCCTCGACGTAGCCCAGGGGATGATCATCACGACCGGCTTCTATTGGGACGACAGCGCCGGCACCCGCGCGTTCGCCGAACGGTTTTACAAGCGGCACGGGCGCATGCCGACGCGCGAGCAGGCCGGCGTCTACGCCTCCGTCACGCATTATCTGAAGGCGGTCAAGGCCAGCCACAGCGACGACGCCCTCGTCGTCAACAGCATGATGCGGCAACTGCCGGTCGACCGCTTCGGCGGCGAGGCGCATATGCAGGCCAATGGCCGCGTCGTCTACGATCTCGGCATCTACCGCGTGAAGGCACCGGCGGCGAGCCGCGCCCCCTGGGACTATTATGAGAAGGTCGCCACGATTCCGGCGGCGAACGCCTTCCGCAGCGCCGCCGAGTCGGGTTGCGCCGGGGCATCGGGCGAAACGAAGACCCAGTGAGGATGGCCGAGATTCTCCTGGGCGAAGCCAACCGGCTCTCCGCCGCGCATGCGGCGCAGGCCATCCGGGGCCGGCGACTGTCCTCGCTTGCGCTGGTCGAAGCCTGCCTGGCGCGGATCGCCGTGCGCGAACCGTCGGTCGGGGCGTGGTCTCATCTCGATCGCGACGGAGCTCTCCGGCAGGCGCGCGAGGCGGATGCGCGCCAGCGCGCGGGCGCGGCACTTGGGCCGCTGCATGGCCTGCCGGTCGGCGTCAAGGACGTGTTCGACACCGCGGACATGCCATCCGAATATGGCAGTGGCAGCCTGCGTGGCCGCCGTCCGGAGCGCGACGCCGACGCGGTGGCGGCGCTGCGCGCGGCGGGCGCGATCGTGATCGGCAAGACCGTGACCTCGGAGTTCGGCATGTATGCGCCGACCTCCTGCCGCAACCCGCACGATCCGGCCCGCTCGGCCGGCGTCTCGTCGGCGGGCTCGGCCGCGGCCGTGGCGGATGCCATGGTGCCGCTCGCGCTCGGCACCCAGCACACGGCGTCCACTCTGCTGCCGGCCTCATTCTGCGGCGCGTTCGGATTCAAGCCATCACCCGGCTTCACCAGCATGAGCGGGTCGAACATTCTGGTGCCGCGGCTGGCCAATATCGGTTTCCTGGCGCGCTCGGTCGACGATCTCGCACTGTTCGCCTCGGTCTTTTGCGCCGGGCTCGAGCCACCGCTGGTGCCGCGGCGACCGAAGCGCCTGGGCCTGGTGCGCGGCCCGGCCCGGCCGGGGGTCGCGGCCGATGCGTGGGAAGCGCTGGCCCGGCTCATTCGGCGAATTGCCGCTCCCGTCGAGGCGCTGGCGCTCCCGTCTCCGTTCGCGCGCGCGGAGCAGATCACGCACGGGCTCCTGGCTGCGGACCTGGCCGACCGTTTCGGCGCGATGCCTGCGGCCGTGCGCGCCGGCTATTGCGCGCCGCTGCGCGATCTGATCGCTGCCGGCGCCCGGTTGAGCGCGGCCGACCGGCTTGCGTTCGACCGCGTTGCGGATGATGTTGCAGCGGCGGCTGATGCATTGTTTGCTTCCTGCGATGCGCTGATCACGCTCTCGGCGCTGGGCGAGGCGACCGATGCCTCGGAGCCCGGCTCTGGCGCGATGTGCATGCCCTGGAGTCTCGCGGGGCTGCCGGCGGTCTCGTTGCCGTTGCTGCGTGGCGCCAGCGGGCTGCCGATCGGCGTGCAATTGATCGGGCCGCGCGGAGCGGATGCAAGACTATTGCCGATCGCCGCCTGGTTGTCTCGTGTCGTCGTTCTGGAAAACATCTCGGAGCCCGCATGAAACGCGCCGTCATCGTCACCACGGACGGATTGCGCAGCGACATGATCTCCGCCGAGCTCACGCCTCGGCTCAAGCGCTTCGAGGCCGAGGCCGAACGGTTCGCGGATTATCGGACGATGTTTCCCTCCTGCACCCGGGTCGTGTCGGCGAGCCTCGCAACCGGATGCTTCCCGGCACGTCACGGCTTGCAGGGCAACTCGGTCGCCCTGCTGGAGGATGGCCGGCTGATCGCGCGCGATGCCGGTGATCCCGACTTCCTGCAGCACAAGCGGCGCGTCACCGGGCGTTCGCTTTCGATGCCGACATTGGCGGAGCGGGTGAGCGCGCATGGCGGCGCCATCATCTTCAGCAACGTCTCGCCCGGCGCGGCCTATGCCCATGATCCCGACGGCTACGGCCATGTCTATCATCGGTCCGGCAGCTTCGGTCCCGGCCGGACCCCCGTGGCCGACGGCGATCATCTCGACGTCACCCTGGACGTGGCGGGCGATCGCCGCATGACCGAGCGGTTCATCGATGAGGTGCTGACGCGGCGGCGTCCGGCGCTCTCGGTGCTCTGGCTCGGCGAGCCCGACCACATCCAGCATGAGATGGCGCTGGGCTCGCCCGCACATCTCGCGGTGCTGGCGGCTGCCGACGCCCATGCCGGGCTCGTCATCGACGCGGTGGCGCGGCTAAGTGCCGCCGGCGATGACGTATTGCTGTGTGTCGGATCGGATCACGGTCACCAGACCGTCGATGGCGTGATCGATGTCGATGCGGAGCTGATCGCCGCCGGCCTCAAGGCGAGCCCTGCCTCCGGCGACGTCGTTGCCGCATCGAACGGGACGTCAGTTCTCATTTACGTCCATCCCGACCATGCCGATCGTGTGTCGAACATTCGGACATTCCTTGATGGATGCGGCTGGGCCGGCCGGGTCTTCGGCCCGGGCGAGCTCATGGAGGTGGGGCAGGCGCCTGACGCCGCGCTGGCTGTTGCGGTATCGATGCGCGCGAGCGAGACGCCGAACGCGTTCGGCATTCTCGGTTCGAGCCTCGCCGCGAAGCCTGCGCAGGGCAAGGCGGACCGGCTCGGATGCGGCCAGCATGGCGGTCTCGGCCGCTACGAGCAGTCACCCTTCATGATGATTTCGGGGGCCGGCTTTGCCGCCGGCGCCGTCCGTGATGCGCCGGGCCGCGTCATCGACGTCGCGCCGACCGTGCTCGCCCATCTTGGACTGCCATGCGCGGATGTCGATGGCAGGCCGCTGCAGAGGCCACGTTGAGCGATGGCCTGATGTGAATCCGCGTCTCCATCGCGGCAGGTCGTAGCTGTTTCACTGGCGGTAACCCAGCCTGCGACAATTCGCCTGCACGGCTGCGTTCCGTGCAGCGATCCATTCCCCGGGGCTGGTGCCCGATCCCTGAATCCGTGCTAGATCGGTTTTGGATGGCGCCGGCCCCGCCCAATTCGGGCGGGCCTTTCGTTAAGTCAAAGCCAGAACGGCGTATCGGGTCAGGGAGGACCGTCGTTGGAGAATTTGCTGCACAAGAAGGACTTCTATGCCGGGCTGACCATGATCCTGCTCGGCGCGGGCGTGACCCTCAATTCGATGACCTACGACCTCGGCTCGCTGATGCATATGGGCCCGGGCATGTTCCCCCTGATCCTGGGCGTCCTTCTGACCTTCGTCGGCATGCTGATCTTCGGCGCCGGCGTCGTCACCCCGCTTGCGGAAGGTGAGCGTATCCTTCCCGAAAGCATGGAGTGGCGCGGCTGGGCCTGCATCCTGGCCGGTCCGATCATGTTCATCGCCTTCGGCTACTGGCTCGGCATGGTCGCAGCGACCTTCATGTGCGTGTTCGTCTCGGCCTTCGGCGACCGGACCGCGACGCTGAAGGGCTCGCTCCTGCTCGCGGCCTGCATCACCATCGGCGGCTCGCTGCTGTTCTCCTACGTGCTCAAGGTGCCATTTCCGCTGTTTCGTTGGGGTCATTGATGCTTGCGACTGCTCTGAGTGATCTCTGGTACGGCTTCGGCGTCGCGCTGGAGCCGCAGAACCTGATGTGGTGCTTCGTCGGCGTGCTGGTCGGCAACATGGTCGGCGTGCTGCCGGGCATGGGACCGCTCGCCACCATCTCCGTGCTGTTGCCGTTGACCTTCGGCATCAAGCCCGTCGGCGCGATCCTGATGCTCTCGGGCGTGTTCTACGGCGCGCAGTATGGCGGCGCGATCTGCTCGATCCTGCTCAACCTACCCTGTCATCCCCCGCACGCGGTGACCTGCCTCGACGGCTTCCCCATGACCCAGCAGGGCCGGGGCGGCGTCGCGCTTGGCGTTACCGTGATCGCGGCGTTCGTGGGCGCCTCCTTCGGC
>NZ_JAFAVV010000647.1 GCF_019242285.1 Bradyrhizobium sp. | reverse complement strand
GAAACGTCGCGATCCAGCCGTCGATATCCGGCGGAGCGTTGTCGCGCAGAAAGACCTCGGCGGTCGAGTCGTCCGCATTGGCGACCGCTTTCACCGCACCGACGCCGCTGAGCGTACGGAGGGTCTGGTAGGCACCGCCCCAGCAGGCGGCAAGCCCATAGGGGCAGCGGGATGTCAGCCCGATCACCACCTTGGGTCCGCGGGCCTCGGCCTCGATTCGACGGTCGCGATCGGCGAGGCTGGGCTTGTTGGCGGACTGGCTGTTTGCGGCGAACGTCACGGTGTCGGCGGCAGGACGTTCGAGCCGGATGAAATGCGCCACCGACGGCACCCCTTCCGCGCTCAGCAGGAACATCATGTAGAAGCCCGGCGGACAGATGGCGGAATTGGCCGGCAATGTCAGGGTGGCCTGCTTGCCGTTGGTTGCCAGTTTCAGCTCCACGCAACGCTGATTGGTGTCGAGTGAATGGGTGACGGAGCCCGGCTTCACCAGCGTCGCGCGCAGAGGCGGTGCGCCGGAGCAGCGTATGACGACGTCGGTGCCATACTCGGCCTGAACGGGAGCGCCGTCGATGATGGGCCGGGCGCCGCGGAACAGATAGGGTGGATTGAAGATCTGCGCGCTGGTGTGAACGTCCTCGGCTCGAATCGGATTGCCGTTCGGATTGTATTCGCCGCCGCCTGCGCTCAGCACCCGCCCATCGGGCAGCAACAGGGCGGTCGAGTGGTAGCAGCGATCCTCGGCTTCGGCGGCCAGCGGCGTCCAATGCCCGTTTGACGGACTCCAGAGCTCCGCCTCATGAACGGGCTGGCCGGGACCGAGGTCGTTGAATCCGCCATCGAAGCCGCCGCCCTTCGTGCCCCCGGTCACAAGGACGGTCCCGTCGGGCAGAACCGTCGCGTTGTGCTGGCGGCGCGGCTGCGACATCGGCATGGTCGCCTGCCAGGCGGCATTGTTCTCGTCGAAATCGATGATCTCGCTGCGAGCGGTCGGGACGTTGGTCGGAGGATCGTTGCCGCCGCCGATGTAGATGATCTTGCCGGGAGCGTAGCTCACCGCAGGCGCATACTGCCGGTCGCCGTTGGCGCGGTTCGGGGCGCTCGACCACTCGCCGGAGCGAGGATCGAGGACATGCGACACGGGGTCCGTGCCGGCGACGAAGACGCGGTCGTTGGCCAGCACATGCATGCGTGGATAGAGCGACAGCACCTCGCCGTTCAGGCTCCGCCAACCCGTCTCCGCGCTCCAGATCTGCGGCACGTCATTGAGCTGCACCGGTCCCGCCCCCTCGGCAAAAGTCCCTGACGTGACCAGCACGCCGCCGTCGGCGAGCAGCGTCACCGTGGGATACCAACGCCCGTGGTTCATCGGCGGCAGCGGCGTCCAGGCATCGTGCTCCCAATCGTAGAGGCTGGCTTGGTTGACGCCATGACCGTCCGTCAGGTGGCCGCCGGCGACGAACAGCCTGCCGTCAGCGAGAAGCGCATGGCCGGAGCAGAACAGGTTGACAGGTGATTCGTCCGGCAATGTCGGCGAAGACACCTTGTGTGTTTCCGCCGTATTGGGATCGAGCAGATAGACGTCGCATTGCTGCTGGTCCATGTCGCCCTTCAGATCGACCCGCCGGCCCCAGAACAGCACCTTGCCGTTCGGCAGCAGGTGGGAATGAACGGGCACGTTCGGCAGCCGGATCACCGCCTCCCAGTGCCCGTCCTGCTCGCGGGTCGTGGCGGCCCGCTCGTCACCGTCGCTCGTGCTGTCGGCGATCATGGGCATCCTCCCTCGTCGGTCTCCGAGCTCGCGCTCGTCGGGCGCAACGCCGGAATGGGCGCGAGCCCGTCCGGGCTGCCGGATCTCTCCATCCCCGTCCAGGTTGTGGCGCGGAGCTTCTGCTCATTCTTGCAGCGTGCACTTCGTGAGGACCTGTGAACCAAGCCACACGACGACCGGTTTTTTGCAGGTACGATCGGCCACCTGGCGCATTTCTACGTGATGCAATCAATAATTGCATCAACTCGAGATTGCCGATCTCCCCGACGACAAGCCAGGACGTCGTCGTTGCCTGGACCAAATTGATCGAAACCGATTTGAGAGGTTGTCATGGCGATAGAGACTGACTTTTCCTTTGCGCATGAATTGACCGGTGCAGCTGCGGCGTTCGCCGCTCCGGCCGATCTGCTGGGTCTCCTGCGACCCTTTGTCGGCGCCCCGCAGGGCGGCCACGATGCGAAGCGGTCCTGGAAGGGCAAGGGCTTCAATATGATCTGGCGGCCGAACTTCGGCGGCGAGTTCGGGCCGCAGGATTTCTTCCTGGAGCTGAATTTCACGGAGGAGCAGCTCGACTTTACCGAGATCACCGGGTCGGGAATCGCCAATCGCTCCCTGTTCGAGTCCACGGTGGTCCTGGGCGGGGCGGCCTACATCCAATCGATCAAGGACAGCTTCGACCAGTCGGGCCAGCATTTCGAGCCGGGTGTGTGGATCAACGTCCCGAAGATCAAGAACCCGGAGGAGCCGGCGACGGTGACGCGGATGGGCTCGATCCCTCACGGCACGACCATC
>NZ_JAFAVV010000584.1 GCF_019242285.1 Bradyrhizobium sp. | reverse complement strand
TTCCGCGATCTGCTTGCGGTTCTCGGCCTTCGAGGCATAGGCGGTGGCATCGACGATCGCGCGGGTCAACGCCGCAAAACTGTTCGGTGCCGTCGTGATGAATGCGCGGCTCGCCGCAAAGCTGCAGCAGGGATGGCCGTCCCAGATTTCCTTGGACAGGATGTGCAGGAAGCCGACCCCGTCATAGATCGCGCGCTGGCAGATGTTGTCGGGCGCGAGGAAGCCGTCGATGTTGTCGGCGCGGAGATTGGCCACCATCTCCGGTGGCGGCACCGCGCGAAGCTGCACGTCGGTGTCGGGGTCGACGCCGTTTTCCGCGAGATAATAGCGCAGCAGGTAGTTATGCATCGAATAGTCGAAGGGGATGGCGAACTTCAGGCCTTTCCAGTCCGCGGGATTGCGCTTGTCCTTGTGCTTCATCGACAGCACGATGCCCTGCCCGTTGATGTTCTCGATCGCGGGCACCGCGAACGGGATCGGCTGGGCGCCGAGCCCGAGCGAGATCGCGATCGGCATCGGCGCCAGCATGTGGGAGGCGTCGTATTCCTTGTTGATGGTCTTGTCGCGGATCACGGCCCAGCCCGCGGTCTTGACGACGTCGACATTGAGCCCGTGCTTGGCGTAGAAGCCGAGCGGTGCTGCCATGATGATCGGCGTGGCGCAGGTGATCGGGATGAAGCCGACCTTGAGGTCCTTCTTCTCGGGTGCTGCCGTATCGGCGAACAGCTCGGTCGCAGTTTTGATTGGGAAGAATTGCGACAGCACGGCGAGCGCCGCGGACGCACCGACTGATTTCAGGAACGCGCGCCGGGCCATATCCGTCGGAAACACCGCGCGCATGACCGCCGAAGCGACCACGCCTTCGTAGCGCTTCTCGTCGCTTCGAACCGGCTCGCAGCGCAACGACGGCGCGGTCCGCTCGTGCTCGGCCGCCGAACGATGCCGGCCGCAGACGCAAATCCCTCGCGGCAGCGCCCGCTCGGCATCGAAGGGATCATCAAACATGGACATCGATTGCGCCCCTTTGTCGCGCCGGGCAGCCCACGGCCCGGACAGTTGGTTGCCGCCCGGACGCTCACGTCCGGACAGCAACAAACATGCAGTTTCTATGCCGCTTTTTCGGTCACCTGCGGCGCCGTCGGCAAGCCCTCCTCGATCGGCAGCGCCGGATCGCGCGACCATTCGTTCCAGGAGCCGAAATACATCCGCACATCCTTCACGCCGGCGTTCTTCAGCGCCAGGAACGTGTTCGAGGCTCGCGCGCCCTTGAAGCAATAGAGATAGACCGGCGTGCTCTGGCCGATGCCGACGGTGGCGCACTCCGCCAGGATCTCGTCCTTGGACTTGAAACGCGGCCCTTCCGCGGTCGGCTTCATCATGCGGTACCATTCGAGCCAGACCGCGCCGGGGATGCGGCCCTTGCGCGGGCAGAAATCCTTGCCATACGGCGACGAGCTGTCGCCGATCCATTCATCGACATCGCGCACGTCGAGGATGGCGATGCCGGGATTGCCGACCGCAGACAGCATGGCCTTCGCGTCGATCAGGATGTCACCAGCCTCCGGCACGACCGAGAACGCGGCCTTGGCCGGCGCCGGAACGTCCGTGGTCACCGGCAGGCCCGCCGCGATCCAGGCATCGATGCCGCCATGGACCACCTTGACCTTGGGATAGCCGAGCATGGTGAGCAGGTAGTAGCCGCGGCAGGACTGGCCGAAGCCGGAATTCATCGACTGCTCGTAGATGACGGCGGTCTCGTTGCCGGACAGGCCGGCGGCGCCGAAGGCGTCGGCGAACTTGGTCTTCAATTCGTGCATGCCCTCCGGCGTCGAGGTCGCGAGATAGGTGAATATCTCGTGCACGTTGACGGCACCGGGGATGTGCCCCGCGCCATAGGCGTCGGGATTCCGCGTGTCGATGATGACACACGGCTCTTGCTTGATGAGCTCGGCGAGTTCGCCGGCAGAGATCAGAACGTCCGTCATGGCAGGCCTCTCCTTTTCCTCGGTTTGAGCTGAAGTCGAGTTTTTCGAATCTCGCGGGCTCAGGCGTCCGCGAGCATCTTGCGCAACTGCTTGGTGGCCGGCGTCACGATCGCGACGAAATAGGCTTCGCGCAGCCGGCGCTGGGCGCGATGGCTCTTCAGGTAGCCACGCGCGCCGCAATGGAGCATCGCCGCATGCGCGGCCGCGACGCTTGCCTCGCCGGCGCGGAGCCGCAGGGCGACGACCTTTCGCCAGTAGCTGTCGTCCGTGTCGTAGGGATCCGCCGCCAGCGCCATGGTCTCGCGCTCCAGCTCGGCGAACAGCTCGCGGAACTGCAACGGCTGCTGCGGCAGATAGCGGTTGACGTGGCCGAGCGAGCCGTCGACCTCGTCCATGAGGCCGATGCAGTCCTTGATCAGGCCGAGCGCCATGCCCAGTTGCAGCAGGATGAAGCCGGCGCGGATCCTCCTCACGAACGGCCCGGCCGGATCGGCGAGAATGAGCTCGTCCGGCACGAAGACGTCGCGGAACTGCACGCCATAGGTGCCGGTGCCGTCCATGGCGAGAAACGGCTTGCAGGGCTTGAGCGTGATCGCGGGGTCGGCGCAGTCGGCGAGGAACATCGCGATCCCGCCCGGCGCATCCTCGCGCTCGAAGATGGTGCCGAAGAAGTGGTCCGCGCCGAGATTCGACACCCAGGGCAGCGCGCCGCGCACGACGTAGCCGCCCTCGGCCCTGCGGCCCTTCAATTTCAGTCTCTCGATGCCGAAAAAGCTCTTCATCGGGTTGGACAGCCCGGTGCCGCCGAGCACCCTGCCGCTGGCGACATCGTCGGCGAAGCGCGCAACCAGCCTTGGATTGTCAGAGTTCGCCGCGTACCAGGCCAGCGTATTCTGGCACCACGCCATGAAGGCGGTGGCGCCACAGACCTCGCCGAGCGCCGCGATCGACTGGATGGCGCAGCGCAGATCGGCCTTGCCGTTCTCGGGCAGATGGCTGGACCAGGCGCCGACCCCCCCGAGCCGCCGCAGCAATGCGTCGGGATAGACCGCGCCAGAGTCGATCGCCGCCGCCAGCGGCGCCAGCTCCTTGCGCGCGATGACGGCGACCTCATCGGC
>NZ_JAFAVV010000522.1 GCF_019242285.1 Bradyrhizobium sp. | reverse complement strand
AGGCGTCGTGCGTGGATGCGGCCAACCCTGGCGTCTTCGTCGAAGCAAATGCGGTCGGGAAGTCGGGCGACGAACTGCCGGATGCGCTGGAAGGTGATCCGGTGTTCCTGAGGCGGATGGAGGACATCCGCTGCGCTGCGTCGGTGGCCATGGGCATTGCCGCCGACCCCGACCAGGCGCGGCGCATGACCGGCATTCCGAAGGTCGGCATGGTCTGCGGTCCCCGCAACGGACGTACGCTCTCCGGCCGCAATCTGGCCGCCGCCGAGGCTGATATCTGGGTGCGCATGATCTCGGTCGGCCAACCGCATCGCGCGGTGCCGATCACGAGCTCGATCTGTCTTGCCGTCGCCACGCGCATTCCGGGCAGCGTGCCGGCGGGCCTGTGCAGGTCCGAAGGGCCGATCCGGATCGCGCATCCCTCGGGCATCACGCTGGTCGATGCGCGTGTGAATGCGGTGGAAGGCGGAACAGTGAAGGCCGAGTATGGCGCGGTCTACCGGACGGCGCGCCGGCTGTTCGAAGGCAATGTGGTCTACCGCGCGCCGGCGTGATGGCCGGGGAGAATGGTGATGGCAGGGGAAGCCGGGTTCTCGAGGTTGTTCGCGCCGGGCAAGGTCGGCACGCTCGACGTGCCGAACCGGATCGTGTTCGCGGCGACCAGCTCCGAATTGGCCGACAAGGACGGCTATATCGGCGACGAGGCCGTGGAATTCTATGCCGAGCGCGCGCGGGGCGGGGCGGGCCTGATCGTGGTCGAAGCGACCTATGTGGAGCAGGCGGGCAAGCGGCTGCATCACAACGCCATGGTTCACGACGATCGTTTCATCCCGGGCTTGCGGAAGCTCGCGGACGCGGTCCATGCCGAAGGTGCGAAGATCGCGCTCCAGCTCGCTCATGGCGGCCGCGAGTCCGTTCCCGACGTCTCCGGCTCGATTCCACTGGCGCCTTCGCCGATCCCTTCGCAGTTCACCGGCGTGGGCGATGCGGTGGTGCCGAAAGAGCTGACGGTCGCCGAGATCGATCGCATCGTCGCGCGCTTTGCCGACGCCGCCGAACGCGCGCGGAAGGCGGGTTACGATGCCGTGGAGCTGCATGCCGCGCACGGCTATCTCATCGGTCAATTCATGTCGCCGGATGCCAACCGGCGCGGCGATGATTATGGCGGCGACGTCGAGGGCCGGGCGCGCTTCTGCGTGCGATTGGTCCGGGCGATCAAGCAGAGGCTGGGCGAGGACTACCCGGTCATCGTGCGGATGAACGGACGCGACCACGTCAAGGGCGGTCTCGACATCGACGACGCCGTCGAGATGGCCGTGCTGTTCGAGGCCGCGGGCGCCGACTCGATCAGTGTTTCCGGCGGCGTGCATGCGTCGCGGCCCTACATGATCATTCCCGGCATGTCGGTGGAGCGCGGCTGCTATGCCGGCTATGCCGAGGCGCTGCGCCGCAGGGTCCATGTTCCCGTCATGGTGGTCGG
Source organism: Bradyrhizobium sp. (assembly GCF_019242285.1). Classification (GTDB taxonomy): domain Bacteria; phylum Pseudomonadota; class Alphaproteobacteria; order Rhizobiales; family Xanthobacteraceae; genus Bradyrhizobium. The sequence goes on along the minus strand of NZ_JAFAVV010000522.1, from coordinate 12,578 downwards.
GCGCATCAACACGCCCACGCTCGGTGAGCAGATCCTGGAGGAAGGGCACGCCGAGTTCATCTGTCTCAGCCGTGCCCTGATCGCCGACCCGTATTTTCCTGCCAAGGCGAAGGAAGGCAGCGTCGCCACTATCGCATTGTGCATCGCCTGCAATGAATGCATTGCCACCGTGCATCGCCACAAGGGGCTGGCCTGTACCGTCAACCCGATGGTCAGCCGCGAGTTCGAGCTGAAGCCGCTGTTGGCGAGGAAGCCGGAGGCGAAGCGTCTGGCCATCATCGGCGCCGGTGCCGCGGGGCTTTCTGCGGCGGTCGCCGCGGCCCGGCGCGGCCACGACGTCCATCTCTATGAGAGGGAAGGCGCGATCGGCGGCCAGCTGCTGCTGGCTTACCAGCCGCCACATCGCGAGGAGATCAGGAATGCGCTGGACTACTTCTCGTCCGAGATCGATCGCCTTGGCGTTTCCGTGAACGTCAATCGCTCGTTGTCGGCGGAGGATTTGCGGTCGCTGAAACCGGACGCGATCATCGTCGCCACCGGCGCCGAAGCCGTCAGGCCCGACATCCCCGGCAGCGATCTTCCCCATGTCCTGACCGGCTGGCGCGTTCTGGCGGGGCATGACGACACGGGCGAGCGCTGCGTCGTGGTCGGCGGCGGCCTGGTCGGGATCGAGGTCGCCGATTACCTCGCCGAACGCGGCAAGGCCGTGACCATGCTGGTGCGGTCCAGCCTTCTCAAGAAGGCGGTTCATGCCGACAAGGTGTACTTCCTGGACCGCCTGAAAGCGCTCGACATCGAAGTGGTGACGCAGGTCGAGGTGCTCGCGATCGGGCCCGACTGGATCGAGATCCAGCCGGAAGGCCGGTTGCGGCGGACCTTGCACGGCCTCGACAACGTGATCTTCTGCACGGGATACGCCTCCCGCAAGGCGGAGTCGGGCGGCCTGGAAGGCCTGGGCGTGCCGGTGCACTACGTCGGCGACGTCCGCGGTCCCCGCAAGTTTTTCGAGGCCATCGAAGAAGGAACGTTGACCGCGCTGAAGATCGTCTAGCGCGGCGGATGGCACGGCCGGCATTTTCCATGCCTGTGGCCTGAGGAAATCTGTTAGAAGACCCAGCGGGTTACGGGAGGGGGAGCAGGTCCCGGGTGAATTTCTTCATCCATCTGGAGAGGGCGGGGCAGCTGAGCTGAAGGGCTGGGCTTTCGCGAACCACGATCGGACGTCTCGGATCCGTTCATCGACGTTTTGCGAGTGACGGCAATTTTCGAAAGAATCCCATGAGCGATATTTTGAGCCACAAGGTTTCCGCACGCTCGCTGGTCGATGCACTGGCCGAGCGCATCGAGGCCGCCATCATCAGCGGCGATCTGCAGCCCGGCAGCAAGGTGCGCGAGCAGACGCTGGCGGCGTCGCTCGGCGTCAGCAGGGGGCCGCTGCGCGAGGCCATCCGGCGGCTGGAAGGGCGCAAGCTGTTGCAGCGGACGCCGAACATCGGCGTTCGCGTCACCGCGCTGTCGGCGGCCGATCTCAACGAGGTGCTGCAATTGCGGGAGGTCCTCGAGGGGCTCGCCTGCTCGCTCGCTGCCAGGAACATGACCGACCAGGAGCTGAACGCCCTGGTCGAGCTGCTCAATCAGCATCAGCAGCAGCGCAGTGTCCAGGAAGGGACCGGTTACTATCAGGAATCGAAGGACTTCGACTTCCACTTCCGAATCGTGAAGGGCAGCCGCAATGCGCGGTTGATCCAGCTATTGTGCGAGGACCTCTATTATCTGCTCAGGGTCTACCGCTACAAGTCGAGCACCAAGCCGGGACGAGCCAAGCAGGCGCTGAAGGAGCACAAGGACGTGGTGGCGGCGCTGCTGCGCCGCGACCCTGATGACGCCGAGCGGAAGATGCGGCTGCACATCGCCAACGCGCGCCGCCATGTCGAGGAGCAGATCAAGGAAGCGGCAGGCGCGCAGGGCGAGCACAAGCCGCCGCCCTTCAAGCCGAGAGTCATCACCGGCCGTCAGGGGCGCGGTGACAAGACGGCCGTCCAGGGACGAAAATAGGTCGTCAACTCCGTGTCATGCCCGAAACGCATAAGGCATGCGCGTGACGCACACTGGCCGCCACGCCAAAGCTTTTAATGGTGCGGGAACGAGCAGGCCATCGGCGATTGCATGGGTCGTTTTCGCCGTCTTACCTTCGCTGCAATCATTCCCTTAGTGGCCTGCTGGTCGCTTCGTATCTCGTTCACGACCAAACCGTATACCTGCCGACGCGCCGAGCGACCGCAGGCATGGCATGACTGGTTGTGATTTTTGTTCAACCCAACTTTCGACTCGAAATCGCTTCTCTCGTGCGTCCGTTGGTTGACCGAAAAATTGTCGACAGTTGACGATCGGCATTTGAGTGGAATAGTTTGCAACTCCTTGTTGACGTGAAAATGCGATCGGCGGCCTGCAATGGCCGGTTGCGGGCGTGGGCTGATTGGCTCGAGGAGAAAACGGTGCGGAAGCTTTCCAAAATCGCGATTGTTTCATGCGCGCTGTCGCTGTCGCTGCCCGCGGTCTCGGCGGAAACGCTCAAGCTCGGCGTGCTGGCGACGCTGTCCGGTTCCGGCACGGCCTGGGGAATCGCGATGCAGGGCGCGGCCGAGCTCGCCGCCGAGGACGTCAACAGCCGCGGCGGCCTGGAGGTCGCCGGCAAGAAGTACACGGTGGAGATCACGGCCTATGACGACCGCTACAAGGCGGCGGATGCGCTCACCGCGGTCAACCGCCTGATCTTCGACGACCAGATCAAGTTCATCGTCGGCCCGCTGGGCTCGGCGCCGGCGCTCGCGGTTCTTCCCGTGAGCACCGAGAACAAGGTCATCACCATGACGCTCGCCTTCACGCCGAAGGCGCTGTCGCCCGACTTCCCCTACAGCTTCCGTCCCGTGATCCCGACCGACGTCTTCTCCGATCCGCAGGTGAAATGGGTCGTGGATAAGCTCGGCGCCAAGCGCATCGGCACGCTCTATCCCAACGACGAGTCGGGCCAGCAGGTCTCTATCGCCAACGAGGCCGCCTACAACAAGGTCGGCGCCACCTTCGTCGCCAAGGAGCCGTTCGAGCGGGAGCGGGTCGATTTCGTGCCGCTGCTGACGCGCGTGCTGGCGCAGAAGATCGACGCCTTCGAGCTCGACGGCAATGCGCCGCAGACCGCGGGCCTCTTGGTCAAGCAGTTGCGCGAGCTCGGCTTCAAGGGGCCCATCATCCGGACCGGCGGCGATGCTACCCCGGACATCCTGCAGATCGCCGGCAAGGAGGCCGCCGAGAACATCTATGTGCACCAGGCGGTCGATCCGGCTTCGCCGGTGATGAAGGAATATACGCGGCGCTTCGAGGCCAAATACAAGGTCCCGATGAACGCCTTCAGCCCGTTCTTCTACGCCAATATCCAGGCGCTGTTCTCGGCCATGAAGCAGGCCGGAACCGTGACCGACACCGACAAGGTCCGCGAGACGATGCTGGGCATGTCGAACTTCGCCACGGTGCTCGGCAAGGTGAACTGGACGGGAGAGGCGCAATGGAAGTCCAATCAGCAGCTCGATGCTCCCTTCTATGTCGCGGTCCTGAAGGATGGCGCGCCGCAGATCGTCGCAAGATGCAATCCGACCGAGTGCAAATAGGCCGAGGCCTCTTTCGAGCCTGACGCGGAGACGCGGAGTTGGAGTACGCGATACTGCTGGCGCAGGCGGCCCTCAACGGGCTCGTGATCGGCGCCATGTACGTGCTGATGGCGGTCGGCTTCACGCTGACCTTCGGCATCATGCGCGTGGTCAATTTCGCCCATGGTGAATTCTACATGCTGGGCGCCTTCACGGCGTTCTTCACCTACGTCTATTGGGACATCCCGTTCGTCCTCTGTCTCCTGATCGCGGCGGTGACGATCGGCGTGCTCGGCGCGCTGGTCGAGCGCGCCCTGATCCAGCCGTTCCGCGGCGACGAGACGTCGGCGATGATCGCAACGCTGGCGATCTCGGTGATCATCCAGAACAGCGCGATCGTGATCTGGGGCCCGACACCGCGGCAGATGCCTGATATCGTGCAGGGCACGCTGCTGCTCGGGCCGTTCAGCTTTCCCTGGTCGCGCCTCCTGGTGATCGCCGCCGCGGCGCTGATCTTCGCCGCGTTCTGGCTGTTCATGCAGGCGACGCGCATCGGCCGCGCCATGCGCGCGGTGGCCCAGGACAAGGAGGCGGCGCTGATCCAGGGCATCCGGATCAACACCATCTATCCGCTGGCCTTCGGCCTCAGCGTGGCGCTGGCCGCATTGGCCGGCGCGCTGATGGGTCCGGTGTTCTCGGTGTCGCCCTTCGTCGGCCTGACGCCGATGCTGAAGGCCTTCGTCGTCGTCATTCTCGGCGGGCTCGGCTCGATTCCGGGCGCAGTGGTCGGCGGGCTCCTGCTCGGCCTGATCGAGAGTTTCACCGCGACGATGTTCGGCTCGCTGGTCGCCGACATCCTGCAATTGCTGTTGGTGATCCTGATCCTGCTGGTGCGCCCGGCGGGCCTGTTGGGGCAACGGGAGGTCTAGTTGCTGGAAACCTCCTCGCCGGCGCTTCCCAAGCTCGAGCGGTCGCAAACGGCGGAAAGCCGAAACCTGCGACAGGGCGCCGTCATCGCCGTGCTGCTGGCTGTCGCGATCGGCGTTCCGCAATTCGCGACCAATCAGTTCTATCTTCATCTGGCCAACATGATCCTGCTCAACGCGATCTTCGCCATGAGCCTGGGGCTGATCATGTCGGTCGGACAGATCTCGCTCGGACATGCCGCGTTCGTCGCGGCCGGCGCCTACATCTCGGCGCTGGCGGCGCTCGATTTCAAGCTTCCGCCGCTCCTCGGCATCCTGCTGGCGGGGCTGGTGACGGGATTTTCCGCGGCGCTGCTCGGCAAGGTTCTGCTGCGGCTTCGCGGCGTCTATTTCGTGCTGGTCACCTTCCTGGCCGGGCAGGTCTTCACCCTGATCGCGCTGAACTGGGAGAGCGTGACCCATGGCGCCAACGGGATCGTCGGCATCCCCGCGATCTCGCTGTTCGGCTTTCCGCTCGGCACCCGGCTGCGCTTCTATTACTTCGCGCTCGGCTTGTTCGTGCTGGTGTTCGCGTTCGTCTGGGCGCTGATGCGCTCGCAATATGGTCGCGCGTTCCGTTCGATCGCGGAGAATCTGCGATTGGCCGAGGCGAGCGGGATCGACGTCAGCCGCTATCAGGTGATCGCATTCTCGCTCGGCAGCAGTATCGCGGGGGCGACCGGCGCCGTGATGGTGCACTATGTGCGCTTCCTGTCGCCCGACAGCTTCACCTTCACCGATTCGATCGCCTACATCACCATCCTGGTGGTCGGCGGCCGCCACGCGCTCATCGGATGCCTCCTGGGATCGCTGTTCATGACCCCGCTGCCGGAGGCGTTGCGCGGATTGGTCGGCACCCAGCACATCCTTTACGGCGTGATCCTGCTCGGCATGCTGCTGTTCCTTCCCGAGGGGCTGGTCTCGATCGGACGGCTTTTCTCCAGGGGGTCTTCGCGGGGAACCAGATGAGCGCGCTGCTGGAGGTCGACAGGATCAGCCGCCGCTTCGGCGGCCTCAGCGCGCTGAAAGACGTGTCGTTCGCCGTGAACGAGCGGGAGATCGTCGGCCTGATCGGGCCGAACGGTGCGGGCAAGACCACCTGCTTCAACGTGCTGAGCGGCGTCATGCCGCCCTCGGCCGGCGCGATCCGCTTTCGCGGCGCCAGCATCGTCGGCCGCAGAACGAGCCAGATCGTGCGCGACGGCCTGGTGCGGACGTTCCAGGCGACCACGGTGTTCCCGGCCTCGACCGTGATCGAGAACGTGATGCGTGGCGCGTTCGCGACGACGCCGGTCTCGATGATCGGCTCGATCTTCGGCACGCGCGGTGCACGGGCCACGCTCGCCGCCGCCCGGGCGCGCTGCGAGCAACTGCTCGACCGGCTGGCGCTCTCGCCCTTCCGCGACCGCAACGCCGGCGAGTTGTCCTATGGCGGACAGCGCCGGCTCGGCGTCGCCATTGCGCTCGCGGCCAACCCGAAACTCCTGATGCTGGACGAGCCGGTCGCCGGCCTCAACCCGGAGGAGGCCGCCGATTTCGGCCGGCTGATCCGCCGATTGCACGAGACCGAGAATCTCGCGGTGCTCCTGGTCGAGCACCACATGCGGCTGGTGATGGGACTGTGCCACCGCATCGTGGTACTGGACCACGGCGAGAAGATCGCCGAGGGACTTCCGGCCGAGGTCAGCGCCGATCCCAAGGTCGTACAGGCCTATCTTGGCACCGAGGCGGTGCCATGAGCCACGCGCTCCAGCTCCGCGACATCCATGTCGCCTATGGCAGCCGCATCGCCGTCTCCGGTGTCAGCCTCGACATCGCGCCCGGTCAGATCGTGTCGCTGGTCGGCAGCAACGGCGCCGGCAAGACCAGCACGCTGCGCGCGATCATGGGATTGAACCCGCCGAGCCAAGGGGAGATCCGCTTCGGCGAGTCGCGCATCGACGGCAGGTCGTCGCCCGAGATCGTCGCGCAAGGCATCGCCTTGTCGCCGGAGGGGCGACGGGTGTTTCCGCGCATGAGCGTCCGCGACAATCTCCTGGTCGGCGGCTATCTGCAGCCGCAGGGCGCGGCGCTAAAGGGCGCTATCGAGCGCATGTTCGACCATTTCCCAAAACTTCGGCAGCGCCGGCACCAGATGGCCGGCACGCTCTCCGGCGGCGAGCAGCAGATGCTCGCGATCGCGCGCGCGCTGATGGCGGCGCCGAAGGTGCTCCTGCTCGACGAGCCTTCGTTGGGGCTGGCGCCGATCATGGTGCAGGAGATCGGCCGCCTGATCGAGGAGATCAACAAGGCGCAGGGGCTGTCGATCGTGCTGGTCGAGCAGAACGCGAGCCTGGCGCTGCGGCTATGTCATCACGCCTACGTGCTGGAAAACGGCCGCATCGCGCTCTCGGGGCCGGGTCAGGAGCTTGCGACAAGCGAGTATGTCAAGCGCGCCTATCTCGGCATCTGATGGTTCAACTGGGCTTGTCGAGCCGCAGCGGCTCCGCCAGCTCGCGATCCTCGGCGGCGAAATACAGCCGCACCGCGATGCGCTCCGAACGGCCGACGCCCGCCTTGTCCGCGCTGATCTGGATGTTGTGCGAGGGATTGCCGGTGAAGCGGAAGCGACCCTCGGTATCGGTGGTGACGGCCATCTTCTCGACGAAGGTGGTGAAATTGAACACCCAGAGCCGCACATTGGCATCCGCGACCGGCGTGCCGTCAGCATCGATCACGCGCCCGGTGACGATGCCGTGGTCGTGGGTGGCAACCCAGACGTTCCAGCCGCCGATCACGACGGCCAGCAGCAGCGGCACGATGACGAAGCGGTTGCGGAGCCATCGCAGTCTGCTGGTGCGTGATCGCGCGCTCATCCCTTGGTCGCTCCGGCGGCAAGCCCCTGCACGAACTCCTTCTGCGCCATCAGGAACAGGAGGAGGCCCGGCGCGAGCACCATGATGCAGAAAGCATAGAGCGCGCCGGTGGAATCCTCCTGGTAGGACAGGAAGCGCGCGAGCCCGAGCGGCAGGGTCTGCATGTCCGGCGAGCGCGTCACGATCAGCGGCCACATGAAGTTGTTCCAGGACCAGATGAACGACAGGATCACGTTGGTGGCGGTCGCCGACCGCGCCAAGGGGATCATCACCCGCCAGATGATGGTCCATTGCGACAGGCCGTCGACCCGGGCGGCGTCGATCAGCGAGCGCGGCACCGCATCGAAGCTCGCCTTGTAGACGAAGATGCAGATGCTGGTCGAGAACAGCGGCAGCGACAGCCCGAGATAGGAATCGAGCAGGCCGAGGCGGCCGGTGATCAGATAGGCCGGAATGATGGTGGCCTGGAACGGGATCATCATGCAGGACAGGAACAGCAGCAGCACGAGCTTCTTGCCGCGAAAGCGCTGGGTCAGGGCATAGCCCGCCATCGCGTTGAGCACGACATTTGCCGCGATGGTGATGGCCGAGACCACGACGCTGTTGGCAAAATAGCGCGCGAACGGGATCGCGTACCAGACGTCGATGTAATAGAAGGGATTGGCACCGTGCGGAACGATGCTCGGCGGATAGGCGAAGATGTTCTCGCCGGAGATCGAGGTCTTCAGCACCCAGTAGAATGGCAGCAGCATGACTGCGCTGACCGCGGTCAGCGCGGCGTGAACCGGCCAGGTGCGGCGCTGGCGCATCAGTCGCGCTCCACGGCGCCGGCATTGCCGCCCGACAGGCGGTTGGCCAGGAAGGTGATGCCCAGCAGCAGGATGAAGAAGGTCACGGTGACGGCCGCGGCGTAATCGAACCGGGTCTGGTTGAAGCCGAGCTTGTAGATGTAGGTGACGAGTATCTCCGTGGCGCGTCCCGGGCCGCCGCCGGTCATGACATAGACGAGGTCGAAGCTGGTCACCGAATTGAGCATGCCGATCACGAAGCAGAGGAACAGCGAGGGCCGCAGCAGCGGCACCGTGATGCGGATGAAGCGGTGGAACGCATTGGCGCCGTCGATGCCGGCCGCCTCGTAGAGGTTGCCCGGAATGGTCTGCAACCCCGAGAGAATGATCACCATGTAGAAGCCGAGCATCTGCCAGATGTTGGCTGCTATCACCGACGGCAGCGCCCAGGTGAAGGAGTTGAGGAACGGGATCGGCTTGTCGACCAGATGCGCGGCTCGCGCGACATAGTTGATCAGGCCGACGCGCTCGTCGAACATCCAGCGCCAGATGATGGCGACCGCGACCGTCATCAGCGGATAGGACAGGAAGATGATGGTGCGGTAGACGTCGCGCCCTCGGATGTTGCTGTCGACGAGCAGCGCGAGCCCAAGCGCGATGGCGATCCCGATCGGCGCGGAGGCGATGATGCCAAAGGTATTCCACAGCGCCTGCCAGAACACGTCGTCGTCGAACAGCATCTCCTGGTAGTTGTCGAGGCCGATGAAGACGGCCGGTTTCATCGGCGACCAAGCCTGAAACGACAGCACGACATTCCAGGCCAGCGGCAGGATGCGGTAGAGCAGGAAGATCAGCAGCGACGGGGCGAGGAACGCCCAGATCAGGATCGCCCGCCGCGTCGACTTGCGCAACGCGAGCCCGCTGACCCTCACAAGGCCTGGGCTCGGGTGAGTGCGCGAAGCGGCTGTACGCGGCACGGGATCGCTCACGACCGGCGCAGAACGCGGGCGACGGCGCGCTCGGCGTCGGCGAGCGCGGTCTTGGCGTCCTTGCGGCCGAGCAGGGCGTTCTGGAGCTCCGGCCAGAACGCATCCTTGATCTGCGCATCGTTCGGCAGCGGCCAGTTGCCCGTCATCTTGTCGGTGTGCGCGAGCTGGGTCTGCAGCACCGCGTGTGCGAGCGGATCCTCCTCCTGCACCGCAGCCAGCAGCGCCTTGTCGGCCGCGATATTGGCGGTCAGCACGCGGCGGATGCCGGCGAATTTCGTCGCCCATTTGTTCGATGTCATGTGCTTGATCAGGGCGAAGGCGAGCTCCGGGTTCTTCGAGCTTTTGGAGATGGCAAAGCCGTGGTTGGTCGGCGTCGACCAGTCGCCCGGCATCTCGACCGCGCCGAGACTGTCGCGGTTGATCCAGCGTCCCTGTCCCTTGACGAAGAAATAGGCAGCCGAATGCGCATGCATCATGCCGACCGTGCCGCTGGAGAAGGCGCCGTTCGGCTCGACCCAGCGCCCGGTCCAGGCGATCTTGTTGATGGCGCCGGCTTCGGTCGCCTTCGCCAGCCGGTCGACCACCGCTGCCGCTTCCGGCGTGTTGAAGGCCGGCTTCTTCATCTCCGGCGTCAGCAGTTCGATCCCGTTCATCTTCAGCAACGGCCAGTACAGCCAGTCGAAATTGAGGGTGATGAAGCCGGTCTTCTCGTCCTTGGCCATCGCCTGCGAGAATTTCAGGATGTCGTCGAAATTCGCCGGCGGGGCGGACAGGCCGGCGACATTGAACATCAGCTTGTTGTAGAACAGCAGCGTCTTGGAGACGTAGAACGGAACAAGATAATTCTTCTTGTCATAGACCCAGCTCGACAGGTAGTCGGCGTTGAACAGTTTTGCGAATTCGGGATCCGCCTGAAAATAAGGCGTCAGGTCCAGGATCGCGCCATTGGCGGCCCATTCGACCCAGAGCGCGCCCTGCAGGTCGACGATGTCGGGCGCGGTGCCGGCGACGAGCTGGGTCTGATAGAAGGCCGGCAGGTCCGGTCCCTTCTTGTCCAGCCACTCGATCTCGACGCCGGGATTGGCCGCCTTGAAGTCGGCGAATTCCTCCTTGAACAGCGCTTCCTGGTCGGCGATGTTCCAGGTCAGGATGCTGAGCTTCTTGTTCGATTGCGCATGCAAATAAGCGGGGGCGAACAGGGTGGTCGCCGCTGCGATACCCGTTTTCAGAACCCTTCTGCGGTCCACTGGCCGTTCTCCCTGCATTCTGTTGGCGGCGCGTTCGAGCTGGTCTCTCGGGAGAGAAGCCGGCGAATGAGCGCGGCCGGATTTGATAGTTTGCGGGAATCCTTGTCAAGGAAGCCCGCGCTGCAACAAGCCATCAGCGGTCGCGTCAATTGACAGATCGCCGGAAGCAAGCTCACATCCGTTGGTAAGGACTTTCATGGCGACGGTCGAGTTCAGGCATCTGACAAAACGTTACGGCACGATCGAGGTCGTCCACGGCATCGACCTCGCGATCGCCGACGGCGAGTTCATCGTGCTGGTGGGCCCTTCCGGCTGCGGCAAATCCACGACGCTGCGCATGCTGGCCGGGCTCGAGGACGTCTCCGGCGGCGAGATCAGGATCAACGCCCGCGTCGTCAACGAGGTCGAGCCGCGGGATCGCGACATCGCGATGGTGTTCCAGGATTACGCGCTCTATCCGCATATGAGCGTCTACGGCAACATGGCGTTCTCGCTGCGTTACCGGAACGTCGCGCGGCGCGAGATCGACCGGCGGGTCCGCGAGGCGGCCGCCATCCTGGCGCTCACCGACTATCTCGAACGCTATCCCCGGGAGCTCTCCGGCGGGCAGCGCCAGCGCGTCGCGATGGGACGCGCCATCGTGCGCAAGCCGCAGGTCTATCTGTTCGATGAGCCGCTCTCCAATCTCGACGCCAAGCTGCGCGGGACCATGCGGGTCGAAATGAAGAAGCTGCACCAGCAGCTCGGCGTGACCACGGTCTTTGTCACCCACGACCAGATCGAGGCGATGACCCTGGCCGACCGCGTCGTCGTCATGAACGGCGGCCACATCGAGCAGATCGGCACGCCGGAGGATGTATATCACGCCCCCGCCAGCGTCTTCGTCGCAGGTTTCATCGGCGCGCCGACCATGAACATGCTACCGGTGCAGCGCGAAGGCGTCGACGGATTGCGGCTTGCGGATGCCGGGCTCGTCCGGTTTCCCGGTCTATCGGACGCACCATCCGACCTGGTGCTCGGGGTCCGGCCGGAGGATCTCGAACTCGGCGAGACGCTCAAGGCCGATCGGTTCTCGCTGCCGGCGGCCATCGATGTGGTCGAGCCGCTCGGCGCCGATACACTGGTATTCGCGACCATGGCCGGACATCCGATGGCGGTGCGGGTCCGGCCCGGTCTGCGGCTCCAGCCCGGTCAGCCGGTCCATCTGAGCTTCGACGTCGATCGCGCGCATGTGTTCGACGCTGCAACCGGCCGGCGCCTGCCGGTGGCTCCCGCCTAGAGATTTTTCCGTTCCGATCGAATCGCGCTGCCGCGATCGCGACCCGCGTGCGCAAGGCCACGTTCAGGTCGGGCCTTGGGTTCGAGCCGGGCAGACCAATCCATCCGAGCTTTCACCTTCGATCGCGCCCATGTGCTCGACGCCGCAACGGGCCGGCGGCCGGCGATGGCACGCCAAGGAACCTGGGTTCCCCGTTTTCGTTGATGATCTGGCAAGGTCGGCGGTTTCAGGCGGCCTGCGGCGGCCATGACGAAATCGGTCGCTCGCGAAAGCGTGTCCGTTCGCTCGAATGTAAGCTCGCGCTGCCAGCAAGGTCACGAGGTTCAAAATGGCAATCAGCGCGCTTTCGGGGTGGACCAGCGAGCAGAAGCATGTGGTGGCCGCCAGCTTCCTCGGCTGGTCGCTCGACGCTTTCGACTTCTTCCTGATGGTCTTCGTGCTGAAGGACATCGCAGCCGAGTTCACCACCGACATTTCCAGCGTCACCATTGCCATCCTCCTGACGCTCGCCATGCGCCCGATCGGCGCCTTCCTGTTCGGACGGGCGGCGGATCGGTGGGGACGCCGGCCGACCCTGATGGTCGATGTCGCGCTGTACTCGCTGCTCGAATTCGCCTCCGGCTTTGCGCCCAACCTGACGACATTGATCGTGCTGCGCGCGCTCTACGGCATCGCGATGGGCGGAGAGTGGGGCGTCGGCGCCTCGCTGACCATGGAGACGATCCCGCCGCACGCCCGCGGCTTCGTGTCGGGCCTGCTGCAGTCGGGCTATCCGACCGGCTATTTCATCGCCTCGATCGTCTATGGCGTGCTG
>NZ_JAFAVV010000191.1 GCF_019242285.1 Bradyrhizobium sp. | reverse complement strand
ACTGAAGAGACGCACGCCGCAATCAGCGATATCGTCAACACCCGCGAGCAGAGTGCCCTCCACCGCGTTATGACCAATCAGGCCTTCTGGGTGGCCGCCGCACTCTTTGCTCTGGTGGTGTTCATGACCTGGTTGGAGCCGACCTTCGGCACAGCCGATAATCTGACGAATATCACACGCAACTTCGCGCCGCTTGCGATCATGAGTCTCGGCATGACCGTGGTCATCATCACCGGGGGCATCGATCTATCCGTCGGCTCGGTGATGGGTCTCGTTGCCATAGTCACCGGGTTGCTGCTGACCTGGCATCATTCCTGGTACGTTGCCTTCGCAGCAGGGCTGCTGGCGGGACTGGCGTGCGGAGCCTTCAACGGCTTCTTTGTTGCCTATATTGGCATGCCGTCCTTCGTCGTGACGCTCGGTATGTTGTCGATCGCGCGCTCGCTCGCCGTCGTGCTTTCCGGCAACCAGATGCTGTACCAGTTTGGTCCAGACGCGCCTATCGTCAGGGCAATCGGCCAGGCGAAATGGCCGCTGCATGCGCCAGCCGGTTGGGCGCCGCACTGGATGCCGGAGTTCTCCTCCCATTTTTGGGTGATGGTGATCCTTGCTCTCATTGTCGGCGGCCTATTCATTTTCACCGCGTGGGCGCGCCATCTCTATGCGATCGGCTCCAACGAGAGCGCCGCGCGCCTGACCGGCGTACCCGTCGACTGGATCAAGTTCGAGGCGTACGTGTTTTCGTCTTTCACGGCTTCGATCGCCTCGCTGCTGCTCCTCGGCTACAGCGGCTCGGCCATCAACGCGATGGGAACCGGCTACGAGCTTCGCGTCATCGCCGGTGCAGTCATCGGCGGCGCCAACCTGATGGGCGGCTACGGAACGGCATTTGGTGCCGTGATCGGCTCGGCCTTCCTCGAGGTGATCCGTAATGCGCTTTTGATGGCCGGCATCGACTCGAACTGGCAGGGTGCCTTCGTTGGCATGTTCATCGTCATTGCCGTGCTTCTTGGCATGCAGACGAGCGGAACGTCGCTTGTTGCTACGATCCGCGGGTGGGTTGCCTGGAAGCGGGGTTAGGAGTCCGACGACAGCACTGTCAGAGAAGGGGACAAAACACATGGAGGAGACACGTGCATAAACATGTATTGATGGCCGCCGTAGCGCTTTCAGCGCTGACGGGAGGACAGGCCTGCGCGCAGCAGAAGTTCACTTTTGCGCTCGTTCCCAAGAATATGAATAATCCATTCTTCGACCAGGCGCGCGACGGATGCAAGAAGGCGGAAGCCGATTCCAAAGGGGCCTTCCAATGCATGTATATCGGCCCCGGCGAACATGGCGGTGGCGAGGAGCAGGTGCAGATCGTGCAGGACCTCGTCGCCAAGAAGGTCGACGGCATCGCCGTGTCACCATCCAACGCGGCGGCGATGGCAGTTGCGCTGCAGGCCGCAAAGAGTGCTGGCATTCCTGTGCTGACCTGGGATTCGGACCTGCTGCCCGAGAACAAGGATCTGCGCCTTGCCTATATCGGCACTCACAACTACGAGATTGGCGTCAACATCGCCAAGATCGTGCAGACCATCAAGCCGAAAGGCGGCACGATCTGCATCCAGTCCGGAGGCGCAGCCGCAGCCAACCACAACGAGCGCATGAAGGGTATCCGTGACACGCTGGCCGGCAAGGAGTCTGCCCAGTCGCCCGGGGAACGGCTGACCGGACAGAATGGCTGGAAGGAGATCGACGGTTGTCCGCTTTACACCAACGATGATTTCCCTCTGTCGGTACAGCAATTTCAGGACACCATGGCAAAGAACCCGAGCCTGGATGCGTTCACTCCGACGGGCGGCTTCCCGCAATTCGTGCCGGACGCGAACCGCGCTGCGGTCGCGCCCCTCAAGGACAAGATCGCCAAGAAGGAGCTGGCGTTGGTGGTTGCCGACACATTGCCGGTTCAGATCGACCAGATGAAGGAGGGGTTGTCGCTTGGCCAGGTCGGGCAGCGTCCGTTCGAAATGGGCTACAAGACCATGTTCGCACTGAGGGACGTCAAGGAAGGCAAGTCCCCTCCTCAGGATCCGACCTATACGGGCCTCGACGTTTGCACCTCGAAGAACGTCGACACCTGCATCGCGAAGTAGTCGTCCTTGATGGCAGCGGGCGAGGCGCGAGCCCGCTGCCTCTTCAGACGAAGAAGCCAACGCAGCCGCGAACGGCTGTGTCACTCGGCGAGTTTCGACATTTGATGATAGCGCTCGCCTCACCGTTCGACAGTGGACCGTCACGTTTGACAGCAGCGGATTGTAGTCGCCGGTGATCCCGGCAAATTGCGCGATGCCCGTTCCGGTGATGGTCCGTCGCGGGCTGTATGGATCTGGCCGATCGCCTTCTTCGAAGAAGATCGGCATGCTCACTGTCGCGATGTCGAGCGATCGCGCTTCTTGCGCGTTCTCAGGTCGAATACATCGGGCGAGGTGCGAGGATCGATCCCCGGAGGGAAGATCTGATGCTTCTGGATCTTCTGGGTGCCCGTCGTCGGCCGGCTTCGGACGAATTGGATCCAGCCCGGAGCCTTGAAGTAGGCGAGTTCCGCGAAGCAATGGTCGAACATCTGCTCAGCGGTAGACGCAGTTTCGGGGACGGAGTCGTGCAGGACGATGCAGGCGAACACTTCTTCTTCGCGGACGTCGTCGGGGACCGCAAGCACGGCCACCTGCTTCACCAGATGATGAGCCTGCAATACGGCCTCGACCTCGGCCGCGGCGATGTTCTCGCCGGATCTGCGGATGATGTTCTTCTTTCGGTCGACGAAATGGAGAGTTCCATCGGGCTCCTGACGAACCGTGTCCCCGGTATGAAACCAGCCGCTCCGCCATGCATGTGTGGTCGCCTGTTCGTCGGCAAGATAGTCCGAAAAGAAGTCGCGGCGCGGCGTCGCTTCCGAATGCCGTATGACCATTTCGCCGGGCAAGCCGGTTGCGACGTCCCTGTCCTGATCATCCAGACCCTGACCTGAGAGGTACGTTATGGGACTGCGCACAACCTCCATCGTCGATGTCATCAGGCGGAATGCGATCGCTCGTCCGGACCGCACCGCGTTCGTCTTTGGCGACCACAGGATTTCGTATGTCGATTATTTGCACCGCGTCGAGCGGCTTGCGGCAGCGCTCGCGGCGCTCGGCATCACTGCCGGTAACCGCATTGCAGTGCTGTCCGAGAACAATCCGGAATTCGTCGATCTGCTCGGAGCCGCGTCCTGGCTCGGCGCGATCCTGGTCCCGATCAACTGGCGGCTGAGCGCCGATGAGATCGCCTACATCGTCGGCGACGCCGCTCCAAAACTCGTCGTCGCCGATGCGTCGCATCATGAGATATTCAAGAGCGCGCGGCCGGAGTTTTCCGGCATATCGCACTGGATCGGAGCGGGTTTCGCCGCGCCGCCGTTCGTGTCGCTCGGCGATCGCCTGTCCGCCGGTACCGGCGCGCCGCCGCCTTGCGCGGACGATGGCGCCATCGTGATGGTTCACACGGCTGCCGTCAGCGGACGCCCGCGTGGCGCACTTGTATCGCAGGCCGGCCTTCTCGCCAATGCGATGCAGGCGATCCACGCCTGGTCGATCAGTGAGGAAGACGTCAGCTATGCGCCGCTGCCTCTGTTTCATATTGCGGGGATCAACCTGCTCTTGACCTGCCTCTGTGCCGGTGGGGCGAGCGTCGTCGTGCCGCGATTCGACGCACAGGATGCGGTGCGGCTGATGTCCGCTGAGCGAGTCACGCTCTTCGTTGAGTTCGCACCGATGCTTGATACGCTGCTGGATGCGGCCGGCGACGGAAAATCTCTGGCGAGCCTGCGGGTGGTGACCGGGCTCGATATGCCAGAGACGATTATACGGTTCGAGGCGGCCTGTCCCGCTGCGCGCTTCTTTGTCGGCTTCGGTCAGACCGAGACGTCGGGATATGTGACGATGGCGCCTTTCAAGGAGCGGCCAGGCTCCGCCGGCCGGCCGCTCCTCCTGACCTCGGTTGCCATCGTCGATGAGAGTGATCATCCCGCCCCTCACGGGGAAATCGGCGAAATCGTCGTGCGAGGGCCTGGCGTGTTCGAGGGGTATTGGAATTGCCCGGACGATACCGCGGCAACCTTCCGTAACGGTTGGCATCATAC
Organism: Bradyrhizobium sp.; assembly: GCF_019242285.1. Lineage (GTDB taxonomy): Bacteria > Pseudomonadota > Alphaproteobacteria > Rhizobiales > Xanthobacteraceae > Bradyrhizobium. The sequence continues at coordinate 2,877 of NZ_JAFAVV010000191.1, read as the reverse complement.
TGGAGACAACGGCATCCTCGATGCCGACGGCTATCTCTGGTACAAGGGGCGCAACGCCGCCAAGGAGCTGATCAAGCCCGGCGGCGAGAATGTCTATCCCGCAGAGGTGGAGGCCGCACTGAAGGCCCACGCTGCGGTCACCGACGCCATCGTCTTCGGCGTTCCCGACAAGGACTGGGGCGAAGCCATCAAGGCGGTCTGTGTCTTGCGCGCCGGGGCCGTTGTCACCGCCGACGATATCTCCGCGTTCGTGGCAAGCCGTATTGCGCGCTACAAGCGGCCGAAGCACCTGGTGCTGGCCCAGGATCTGCCGCGCCTGAATGACGGCCGTATCGATCGGGCCAAGACGCGAACGCTGCTCTCCTGAGGAGAAGTGTGCATGGTATTCGTACACGGAATCGGCGCATGATCGCCGGTACTCGCCACCCCATTTTTGGCCGCGGAATCCCTCGGCACGCGCTTGAATGGTTGCGAGCCCGAAGGACCATTCGTCAGCGGATCAAGGTGATGCCGGTCGGGGAGTGGGATCCGGCCACGGAGACGGGCCTGCGCTCTCGGTCTCCGCCGTTTCCAGCAAGATCACGCGTGGCACCGGTTTGAGGCCCGCCGAAATGCTCTTCGCCAGCTCCGCTGCGCTGGTCTTGATGGCAGGTTGGAGGAAATCATCCAGTCTCTGAAGGTTGGGGGCTGCATCTTGCCGCCCGAGCTCTTTCGCAACCGTGTAGTAAGCGTAGGCCTTGGTGTAGTCTCGCGCGGTTCCGGCACCTTCGTGGTAGGCACGGGCAAGCCAATAATGGCAATAGGCATTTCTGTAGAGCGCGCAAAGCTGGAGTAGTTCGAACGAGCGCTTGGTGTCGAACCACGGGGCCTCCCGCGCATATCTGTGGACATAGGCGAGCTCCCCGAGAGCGAAGACCGAGTGCCCTTGGCGAAAGGACCGCTCGAACCACTTGATCGATTCCGGCAAATCGTCGCTTTCTCGATAGCCATACCGGTCTCTGAACCACCGCGCCAGCGTGAGCTGTGCCCCTTCAAACCCGGCATCCGCCGCGCGTCGCAAATAGTCGATCGTCTTCGCGGTGTCGCGGGTAAGTCCGCCCCGCCCGGTATTGATGCAATAGGCAAGTTGCGCCATGGCGATGAGTTCGCCACTGTCCGCCGCCTTGCGCAGGAGATCGACCGCCTTGACGGTATCGTACGTGCCGCCAAATTCGCCGCTGACATATCCGGCAGCAGCAAGTCGCATCGCATACGGCTCGCCAGCCGCCAGCCCGTCATCGATCAGCTTCCGTCCCGCCGTCTCATCCTTCGGCAAGCCGCCTGCGCCCGCGAAGAGGATGCGCCCGAGCACGCTGCCGGCCTGACGATGTCCCCCGGCAGCCGCCTCGCGCAGCAATATCTCCGCGTCGCGCGTTTGGTCGGTCGAATTGGGTACCAGCAGAGCGAGTGCCGTGACGAACTGAACGTTCGGGTCGGTTGCGGTCGCCGATTTCAGGATATCGATCGCCTTCGCCCAATCAAAGCGATAATAGGCGCCGAGCGCTGCCGTGAGTTTCGGCTGGTCGTCTGCGGCAGAATTTCGAAAGGTCGACCGGTCGACGATGACCGTGATCTGATTGGCGATGGTCGGTCTGCCGACCTCATCGTCCCAGACAAACACGGCGCGCCGGGTTGCTGTGCAGCCCGGGGTCGACGCGTTGGTGCAATCGGCAGGCTTTGCCCAATTGCCCACCGAAACTGCCGCTTCGGGACCGAGACCCACGAGAAGCCAGGTCGCGAGGAGGATTGCTGTCACCTGCGGCCAGACAAACCACGCGCGACGGTACCAGGGATCGTACTGCCAGAAGGCGATATGCAGGGCCGCCGTTCGGCCGATCGCTGTCATCGGGTTTGTCCGTTCCAGTTCCAGCCCGGGGGCCGATTGCTTCGTTTACGGCTATGCCACGTCCTGCTTGACCAGCTCAACGGCGAGGAACTTGAGCGCATCGGCGATGGGAATGAAGAAATTGATGCTTGTGCCCAACTTCTGAGCCGAACTGGCAATTCCGGAAACACTGATGGCAACGACATTGCCGAACCGGTCCACCATAGCTCCTCCGCTACTGCCGCCATGGATGGCGGCATCGCTTTGTATGAGCTTGAGATCGTCCACCGTGCGATATGCGCTGACGATACCCTTGCTGATGGTCGTCGAATACGCTTCACTGAACGGCGTTCCGACCGCATACACTTCGGCGGCGACATCAGGCGGTTCGAGCTGCAGCGGCAGGGCCTCCATGGCCGATTCGTTCACCTTGACCAGGGCGACATCTCGCGCCTTGTGCGACCGCAACACCTCACCAGGCATCTGACGGCCGGTTGTCAGCTTGATCGTCACGAATTTGTTGTCTTCCACCACGTGGTGGTTGGTCAGGAGATATCCGTCCCTGGAGATGAAAAAGCCGCTCCCGTGGCCATCTTCAGTCTGGATGGTGACAACCGCGGCCTGCACAGCGGACGCCCCCTCCGACAGCGAGGTGACCGAGCGAGGGAGCGCCGGAATCCTGACGAGGGTATCGCTGATCTTCTCCGGCACCATCTCGCGATATCCGGAAATCCGGATGGCCGCGTCGATATCCGCCATGGCGAGCTGACGCACGTCTCCTGAAGGGTCATGCGCAATGCGCGTGGCCTGGGCCTCGCGCGCGCGTTCGAGCAGCGTTCGCATCTCGCGCGCTTGGCCCCAGGATTTGTTGCGCATGCCCACCCTGATCCACGGACCGAGGCTGGATCCGAGATCATCCGGCAAAACGAAGTTTTGTTGTTTTGCCATCACCCGCAGGATGGCGGCGAGCTCGTCCGCGGTATAGGGCGGAAATTCGATCGTCTTGGTAAAGC
>NZ_JAFAVV010000160.1 GCF_019242285.1 Bradyrhizobium sp. | reverse complement strand
TTGGAGGATCCGATCCTGCGCGGCCAAATCGCGTCGTTCGAGATCGACGAGGCCGCGCTCGCCGCCGCCGCCGAGCGCATGGTCGATCTCGCCAAGGCAGGGCAGGGCCACCCGGCGTTCTCCTCGGCGATGAAATATTACGGCACCGAGCTCAACAAGCGCCGCCACGAGATCCTGATGTCGGCCGGCGGCATCGACGCGCTGGAATGGGAGAGCGAACGCTCGCGCGGCGGCGCGCGGCCACGCGCATGGCTGCGCACCAAGGCCAATTCGATCGAGGGCGGCACCTCTGAGGTGATGCTCGGCATCGTCGCCAAGCGCATTCTCGATCTGCCGGGGGCGTGATGCGCTTCCAACTCTTTTCCGTCATTTCGGGGCGCAACGCGGTTGCGAGCCCGGAATGACGATCGCAGTTTAGTTAAAGCACCCGGAAGCATCTCATGGCCCTCGTCCTCACCGAAGAACAATCCCTGCTCCGCGACAGCGCGCGCGGCCTGATCTCCGACAAGGCGCCGGTGTCACATCTGCGGCACTTGCGCGATTCCAGGGACGCCACCGGCTTCTCCCGTGAACTCTGGAAGAGTTTCGCCGAGATGGGTTTCATGGGATTGCTCGTGCCGGAGCAATTCGGCGGCAGCGGGCTCGGCTGCGTCGAGGCCGGCGTGGTGATGGAGGAGATCGGCCGCACCTTGATGCCGTCGCCGTTCCTGTCCACCGCCGTGCTCGCGGCGTCGGCGTTGTCGCGTGGCGGCAGCGCCGCTCAGAAGTCGGAGCACCTGCCGAGGATTTCCGCGGGCGATCTCGTCGCCGCGCTCGCGGTCGATGAAGGCACCAAACATCGCCCGCTGCAGACCAGCCTGAAGGCGGAGCGGTCCGGCAACGGCTTCAAATTGAACGGCGCCAAGGCGTTGGTGGTCGACGGCCATGTCGCCGATCTCCTGATCGTCGCGGCCCGCACATCGGGCGCGGCCGGCGAGCGCGACGGCGTGACGCTGTTCCTGATCGATCCGAAGGCCAAGGGCGTGGCGACGGAGCGCACCATCATGGTCGACTCCCACAACGCCGCCCGCATCGAGTTCGCCGATGTCGAGGTCGACGCCGACAGCGTGCTCGGTGAGATCGACCAGGGTTTTGCCCTGCTCGACGGCGTGCTCAACATCGGCCGCGGCGCGGTCGCCTCCGAGATGGTGGGGCTCGGCGAGGAGGTGTTTTCGCGCACCGTCTCCTATCTCAGGGAGCGCCGGCAGTTCGGCAAGCGCATCGGTGAATTCCAGGCGCTGCAGCACCGGGCCGCGCAGCTCTATATCGACATCGAGATCACCCGCGCCGCGGTGCTGAAGGCGCTGCAAACGCTCGACAAGGACGTGGCCGGCGCGACCGCCGCGGTTGCGGTGGCGAAAGCCCGCGCCGGCGCGACAGCCGTCCGCGCCGTGCAGGAAGGCGTGCAGATGCATGGTGGCATGGGCATGACGGACGCGTTCGACATCGGCTTCTTCATGAAGCGCGCCCGGGTCTGTGAGGAACTGTTCGGCGACGCCAATTTCCACGCGGATCAATTGGCCCGCTTAAGGAGCTATTGAGCTGGCGTAGGGTGGGCCAAGGGCGCGCAGCGCCTGTGCCCACCATTCTCTCGACAGCATCGCTCTGAATGGTGGGCGCGCTCCCGCCCCCGCTCTCCGAGCGACGGCAGGAGCTCGGCCCACCCTACGGCTCATGTTACGACACCGTGCTTGGTGTCACCTGATCGGTGGGGCATACATGATGCCGCCGGCGTTCCAGAGCTGGTTCATGCCGCGCGGGATGTGCAGCTTCGACTCCTCGCCGACGTTGCGGTCGTAGACCTCGCCGTAATTGCCGACATGGCGGATGATGCGCACCGCCCAGTCCTTGGAGAGCCCGAGGTCCTCGCCGTAAGAGCCCTCATTGCCGACCAGCCGCATGACGTCGGGCTTCTTCGACTTCAGCGCCTCGTCGATGTTCTTGGAGGTGACGCCGAGCTCCTCGGCGTTGACCATCGCATAGAGCGTCCATTTGACGATCATCATCCAGTCGTCGTCGCGTTGGCGCACCACGGGCGCCAGCGGCTCCTTGGAGATCACGTCGGGCAGGATCACCTGGTCGTTCGGCTTCGACAGATTGAGCCGCAGCGCATAGAGCTGGGAGACGTCGGCGGTGAAGGTGTCGCACTTGCCCTCGTCATAGGCCTTCAGCACCTGGTCGAGCTGCGGGAACTTGACCTCTTCGTACTTCATGTTGTTGGCGCGGAAATAGTCGGCGAGGTTGAGCTCGGTCGTGGTCGCCGCCTGCACGCAGACCTTGGAGTTGTCGAGGCTGAGCGCGGAATCGACGTTGCGCGAACGCGGCACCATGAAGCCCTGGCCGTCGTAATAGGCGACCGCCGGGAAATAGAGATCAAAATTCTGCTCGCGCGACATGTCCCAGGTCGAGTTGCGGGAGAGGATGTCGACCTTGCGGCTCTGCAATTCCTTGAAACGCTCATTGGCGTCGAGCGGGACGAACTTCGCCTTGCTCGGATCGTCGAAGATTGCCGCGGCCACCGCACGGCAGAAGTCGACGTCGAAGCCGGTCCAGTTGCCCTTGTCGTCGGGAATCGAGAAGCCGGGCAGGCCCTTGTTGACGCCGCAATAGACCTCGCCGCGCCGCACCGTGCGCTTCAGCGTGCGGGTGTCGTAGAGCTCGTAGGTGACGGCGGCGGCCGCGACCAGCACGGCGATCGCGAGCCCGATCAGCAGGCCGCCTCGGAATGTGCGCATCATGGATGTCTCGCAATGACCAAAGGAAGGAGCGGGATGAGGGGTTGCGTGGGGTTCTTACAATTCCGGCTTCTGCCGCACCACGACCTTGGTGCCGACCGGGACGCGGTCATAGAGGTCGGAAACGTCGGCATTGACCAGGCGGAAGCAGCCGGAGGAGATTTTGGTGCCGATGGTCCAGGGCTGGTTGGTGCCGTGAATGCGGTAGACCGTGGTGCCGAGATACATCGCGCGTGCACCGAGCGGGTTGCCGGGGCCGCCGGCCATGAAGCGCGGCAGATAGGGCTGGCGCTGGATCATCTCAGGCGGCGGGGTCCAGTCGGGCCACTCGGCCTTCTTGGTGATGTTCAAGAGACCCTGCCACTGGAAGCCGTCGCGGCCGACGCCGATGCCGTAGCGCATCGCGCGGCCGCCGGGCTGGACGAGATAGAGATGACGCTCGGCCGTGGAGATGATGATCGTGCCCGGCGGCTCCGTGGTGCGGTAGTACACCATCTGCTTCTGCCATTCGGGATCGGCCTGAAAGGAATCGTCGGCGACGAGGCCGGGCTGATCGCCGGGATCCTGGGGCTGCTGGGCGAGGCTAGCCGAGGTGGAAAGAGCGAGACCGCTCGCGCCGATCAACGACAAGATCAGGTGACGCCACTTCGTCATTCACAATTCTCCTCGTTGCCGCGGGCAACTTCTATCACTGTTTGGCAAAACACGGGAACCACGAAAATTCGCATTCAGCTTCATGGCGCCTCTGTGGCGGACCGAAATCAACCCGGCCTCATCGCGGCGCCAGCCACAAGTGCAGGCCGAAGGCGACGACGGCGATGCTTGCGACGCCTGCAAGCCAGAGCGCGGCGAACCACAAGAGCCGCCGCGCGAGCGGCCTCGGTGTTTCCTGGGGCGACATCAATGGTAGCCGCTCCCCGGCGTGACCTTGCCGCGAAACACCCAATAGGCCCAGCCGGTATAGGCGAGGATCAGCGGGATCAGCAAGCCGACGCCGACCAGCATGAAGAGCTGGCTGTTCTCCGGCGCCGCGGCCTGCCAGATCGTGATGCTCTGCGGCACGATATAGGGATACATGCTGACGCCGAGCCCGGCATAGGACAGCGCGAACAGCGTCAGCGACAGCACGAAGGGCTGGTTGTCGAATCGATGCGCGAGGCTGCGCAGCAGCAGCACCGCGACGGTGGCGACTGCGATCGGCACCGGTGCCGTCAGGACGATGCTTGGCCAGGCGAACCAGCGGTGCGCGTATTGGATATGCAGGAACGGGGTGGCGATGCTGACGGCGCCGATCGCGAGCAGCATCGCGAACAGGAGATACCAGCACAATTGATAGGCCCTGTCGCGAACCTCGCCGTCGGTCTTCAGCACCAGCCAGGTGGCGCCGAGCAGCGCATAGCCGGCGACGAGGGACACGCCGGTCAGCAGGCTGAACGGCGTCAACCAGTCCCACCAGCCGCCGGCATAGTGCCGCCCCTCGACGTGGATGCCCTGCAGGATCGCGCCGAGCGCAATCCCTTGCGCCAGCGCGGCCAGCAGTGAGCCGCCGAAGAAAGCGATATCCCAGCGGTTGCGGGCGGCGGTGGTGCGCCAGCGGAATTCGAAGGCCACGCCACGGAAGATCAGCCCGATCAGCATCGCGATGACAGGTGTGTAGAGCGCCGGCAGCAGCACCGCATAGGCGAGCGGAAATGCCGCCATCAGGCCGCCGCCGCCGAGCACGAGCCAGGTCTCGTTGCCGTCCCACACCGGCGCCACGGTGTTCATGACGAGATCGCGCTCCGCCTTGGCGGGGAACAGCGGAAACAGGATGCCGAGCCCGAGATCGAAGCCGTCCATCACCACATAGATGAACACGGCCAGCGCGATGATGAACGCCCAAAGGGTGGCGAGGTCGACCGCGCCGCTCATCGCGCGACTCCTTCCACCGCCGGCGTGATGCCTCCGGCGCGCGCCGGCACGTCGGTCGGCGGACCGGCTTCGCCGGGATATGGCGGCTGCGCCATCAGGCGGAGAATGTAGGTCGCCCCGGCGATGAACACGATGAAGTAGACGATGGCGAAGGCGATCAGCGAGGAGCCGACGGCGGGAGCGGCCAGCGGCGAGGTGGAGTCGGCGGTTCGCAGCAGGCCGTAGACCGTGAAGGGCTGGCGTCCGGTCTCGGTCACGAACCAGCCCGCGAGCACGGCCACGAAGCCGGCCGGTCCCATCAGGATCGCGAACCGATGCAGCAGCCCCCAGTGATAGAGCGTGCCGCGCCAGCGCGCCCAGAGTGCGAGCAGGCCGAGGCCGAACATCAGGAAGCCGAGACCGACCATGATGCGGAAAGCCCAGAAGGTCACCGGCACCGGCGGCCAGTTTTCGCGCGGCACGGTGTCGAGCCCGGCCATCGGCGCGTTCATGTCGTGCTTGAGGACGACCGAGCCGAGCTTGGGAACTTCGACCGCATATTTGACCCTGGCCTCGTCCATGCTCGGCAGGCCGAACAGGATCAGCGGCGCGCCGTCGGCATGGCTCGTGAAATGGCCCTCCATGGCCATGATCTTCACCGGCTGATGTTCCAGCGTGTTGAGCCCGTGCTGGTCGCCGGCGAGAATCTGGATCGGCGCCACGATCGTCGCCATCCACATCGCCATCGAGAACATGACGCGCGGGCCGGCGAGGTGCTGGTCGGCGAGCAGGTGATAGGCGCCGACCGCGCCGACCACGAGCGCGGTGGTGAGATAGGCGGCCAGCACCATGTGGACCAGACGATAGGGAAAGGAGGGATTGAAGATCACCCCGAGCCAGCTCGCGGCCACGAACTGGCCATCGGCATTGACGGCATAACCGGCCGGCGTCTGCATCCAGGAGTTGGCCGACAGGATCCAGAACGCCGAGATCAGCGTTCCCGTCGCGACCATGAGCGTGGCGAGAAAATGCAGACGCGGTCCGACCCGTTTCAGGCCGAACAGCATGACGCCGAGGAAACCCGCTTCGAGGAAGAACGCGGTCATCACCTCATAGGCCATCAGCGGCCCGATCACGGGACCGGCCTTGTCGGCATAGGCCGACCAGTTGGTGCCGAACTGGTAGGACATCACGATGCCGGACACCACGCCCATGCCGAAGGCGATTGCGAAGATCTTGAGCCAGTAGTTGAACAGATTGAGGAAAATCTCGCGCCCGGTCGCGAGCCACAGCGCTTCCAGCACCGCAAGGTAGCTGGCAAGGCCGATCGAGAAGGCCGGAAAGACGATGTGGAAGGACATCGTGAAGGCGAATTGCGCCCGGGCCAGAACGACCGGATCAAAGCCCCACATCATCAGCGCACGCTCAACCCTCACCGCCACCGGTCGTTGGTTAGCACACCGCGGATGGCAGGGGCATCACATCTGTGCGGAAAACACGGCCGAAGGCGCCAGCGGAGTGAAAAAGCAGAACGGCCCGGAGGAGGGGGCATCCTGTCCGGGCCGTTCAGGCAACTTGGGAGGTTTGGAAAGCAACGAATATCTGTGTAGCAGGCAATCGTTTCGGGGTTATTTCACCGTTTGTTTCAATTGTTTCGTCCGTCGCCGGTTCCGAGCCGCCCGCTCAGGCGGCCAGGGTGTCGATGCCGGCGCACCTCAGCAGCTCGGCGAGCTGCTTGCGGGCATAGAACATGCGGGTCTTCACCGTGCTCTGGGGAATGCCGATGATCGCGCCGACCTCCTCCACCGACTTCTCGTGATAGTAGACGAGGTTGATGATCTCCCGATGTGCCGGCGACAGTTTTGCAACACAGGCGCGCAGGATCTCGCTGGTGGAGGCGCGCTCGAGCGAGGATTCCGGCGTGTCGGCCTGGTCGGCGATCTCCAGCACTTCATCCTGGTCGATGTCCTCGAACCGGCGCTGGCGCAGCGAGGTCAGCGCCTTGAAACGAGCGATCGACAACAGCCAGGTGGAGACCTGCGAGCGGCCTTCGAACTGGCGCGCGGTGCGCCAGACGTCGAGGAAAACCTGGCTGACCAGATCCTCGGCCATCGTGGTGTCGCGCACGATTCGCAGAATGAAGCGATAAACCCGGACATTGTGCCGCGAGTAGAGGATGTGCATCGCGGTGCGGTTGCCGTCGGCGATGCTTGCCAGAAGCATTTCGTCCGACGTCGCCTGGGCGGCAACGATGCTGTCGCGGGCTGCGGCATTGATGGCGACGACGTTCTGCATGACGGGCTCCCGGTTCGCCGCTGCTGCGGCGCTTCGTTAGGCCGATTTGTTAATGATGCCCGGTTTCTGGACGTCTGCACGAAAGCGGGAAAATGGTTTCACGGGTAAGGAGAATTGTTTCGCGACAGTGCCCGCGACGAAACACTCAAGGCAAAAATGTGAACATCTCCAAAGTGCGCTAAATTGGCGCCAAAGCTGCCGCGAAATCGTCGGGCTTCAGCCGGCCGCAGGCCGCGTCAGGCTTTCTCGCCGGCCGGCGAGAACAGATAGCCGCCGCCGCGAATGGTGCGGATTACCGCCGGCTTGGTCGGATCGGGTTCGATCTTGCGGCGGATGCGCATGATCCGGAGATCGACGGCGCGGTCGAAGGCTTCGGCGTCCCGGGCATTGGCCAGCTCCAGCAGCCGCTCGCGCGACAGCACCCGCTTCGGGTTGGCGGCAAACACCTTGAGCAGGCCGAATTCGGACGCGGTCAGGGGATGCTCGTTGCCCTCGTCGTCGCGCAGCGCCTGCGCCTCGAGGTCGAGCCATTTGGTGCCGAACCGCACCAGCTGCTCCTTGACCGGCTTGGCGGTGCTGGGCTCCGCGGTCGCAACGGGCTTCTGCGGCGCGCTGCGGCGCAGCACCGAGCGGATGCGCGCCATCAATTCCCGCAGCTCGCAGGGTTTTGCCACGTAGTCGTCGGCGCCGAGCTCGAGGCCGACCACGCGGTCGATCGGGCTCGCCGTCGCCGTCAGCATGATGATCGGTACGTTGGTACGGCGCTTGAGGTCGCGGACGATCGAAAGCCCATCCTCCTCGGGCATGTTGAGGTCGAGCACCACGAGGTCGGGCACGCCGGTCTCGATCGCGCCGCGCAGGCTCTTGCCGCCGTCGCACAGCGTCACCGTGAAGCCGTGCATCTTGAGGTACTCGCCGACCATTTCGCGCGCCGGCGCCTCGTCGTCGACAATGATGATGTGAGGGCTTTGGGTCATGTCGCGGCGACTCCGTCGGGCAGCGTCACGGTGA